>NZ_JBVJCD010000038.1:19880-67495 GCF_055588985.1 Streptomyces sp. NPDC041970 | reverse complement strand
GTAGCTAAGCGGGAAAGGGGGGGGGGGGGGGGGAGAGAGGGGGGGGGGGGGGGGGGGGGGGGGGGGGGGGGGGGGGGGGGGGGGGGGGGGGGGGGGGGTGCGGCCCCCCCCCCCCCCCCCCCCCCCCCCCCCCCCCCCCCCCACCGCCCGAGACACACGGAGCCCCAGCCGCACCCCCGGCGACCCCGGAGCCACCCGCCGCACCCCCGGCGCACAGGACCCCGACCGCACCCCCCGCGCACAGGGCCCCGACCGCGTCCCCGGTGCGCGGGACCTCGCCGGCGCGGACGACACCGTCGGCACCGCGGACGCCGGCGGAACCGAAAGCACCCGCACCCCCACAAGCGCCGGGGAGGCCGAAAGCGCCCGCGGCGCGAAGTCCACCGCCCGAACCGCGACCGGGCCCCCCGCCGCGCCCTCTCCGCTCACCACCCCCCGAGGCCGCCGCCCCGTCGTGGCGGCGCTGATGCTCGGCATGGCGCTGGCGGCCATCGACGGAACGATCGTGTCCACCGCCGTCCCCCAGATCGTCGGCGACCTCGGCGGGTTCACCGTCTTCTCCTGGCTCTTCTCCGGCTACCTCCTCGCCGCGACCGTCACCCTCCCCCTCTACGGGAAGCTGTCCGACACCTTCGGCCGCAAGCCGGTCCTGATCGCCGGGATCGTGCTCTTCCTGACCGGGTCGGTGCTCTGCGCCGCCGCCTGGGACATGACCGCCCTCATCGCCTTCCGCGTCGTCCAGGGCCTGGGCGGCGGGGCACTCCAGGGCACGGTGCAGACCATCGCCGCCGACCTGTACCCGCTCAAGGAGCGCCCGCGCATCCAGGCGAAGCTGTCCACCGTGTGGGCCACCTCCGCGGTCGCCGGGCCGGTGGTCGGCGGGCTGCTCGCCGGGTACGCCGACTGGCGGTGGATCTTCCTGATCAACCTGCCGGTCGGCGCGGTCGCCCTCTGGCTCGTGGTCCGCCACCTCCACGAGCCCTCCCGCCCCCGACCCGCCGGCCGCCCCCGCGTGGACTGGGCGGGCGCGCTCGGCGTCTTCCTGACGGGCGTCCTGCTGCTCACCGCGCTCGTCCAGGGCGGCGTCGCCTGGCCCTGGCTCTCCGCGCCCTCGATCTGCCTGCTCGGGGCGAGTGCGGTGCTGGCCGCGCTCACGGTCGCCATCGAGCGCCGGGCTGCGGAGCCGATCATTCCCGGCTGGGTCTGGCGGCGGCGCACCATCGCCTCCGTCAACCTGGCGCTCGGCGCGATGGGCCTGCTGATGGTCGCGCCGACCGTCTTCCTGCCCACGTACGCGCAGTCGGTCCTGGGCCTGGGCCCGATCGCCGCCGGTTTCGTGCTCTCCGTGATGACGCTGAGCTGGCCGGTCTCGGCGGCGCTGTCCGACCGGGTCTACAACCGCATCGGCTTCCGGCTGACCGCGATCGTCGGCATGAGCGCCGCCCTGCTGATCCTGCTGGCCTTCCCGTTGCTGCCCTACCCCGGCGCGGCCTGGCAGCCCGCCCTGATCATGCTGCTGCTGGGTGCGGCCCTCGGGCTGTTCCAGCTCCCCCTGATCGTGGGGGTGCAGTCGACGGTCGGCTGGTCGGAGCGCGGGACGACGACGGCTTCGGTCCTCTTCTGCCGCCAGGTCGGCCAGAGCGTCGGTGCGGCACTGTTCGGAGCCGTCGCCAACGGCATCCTCGCCTCCCGCCTGAGCACCGCCCCCGTGCCCGGCCTCCCCGGCGACCTGGACGCCGCCGCCCGCGCCCTGGGCGACGCGGACGCGCTCTCCGCACCCGCGGCGGACCATCTGCGCCGGGCCGTGGACGCGGCGGTCGACCACGTCTACCTGGGCGCGGCCGGGGCGGCGGCCCTGGCCCTCCTGGCCCTGGTCACCCTCGCCCCGCGCCGCTTCCCGGTCATCAGCGAAGCTCCGGACGAAGCCGCCGCACCCCCGCCCGCACCCGCCGGTCGACAGGAAACGACTTGATAGGCAAGTGAGTACTTGCCTATCATGGAGTTATGGCGGAAGATGTCTTCAAGGCCCTGGCCGACCCCACACGCCGGCGCATCCTGGACGAGTTGGCCGACCGCGACGGCCAGACCCTGTTCGAGATATGCACCCGGTTGGTGACCAAGCACGAGCTCACGCTGTCCCGCCAGGCGGTCAGTCAGCACCTGGCCGTCCTGGAGGCAGCGGGCCTGGTCGTCTCCCGCCGCCAGGGCCGCTACAAGTTCCACGACCTGAACATCACCCCCCTGGAGCACATCGTGACCCGATGGCTCAGCCCCGACCCGCCGGAGGGCGCCCCATGAGAATCCATCTGACGAGCGTCCTGGTCGACGACCAGGAGAAGGCCCTGCGCTTCTACACGGACGTCCTGGGCTTCGTGAACAAGCACGACGTCCCCCTGGGCGAGGACCGCTGGCTTACCGTCGTCTCGCCGGAGAGCCCGGACGGGACCGAACTGCTGCTGGAGCCCGACAAGCACCCCGCGGTCGAGCCGTTCAAGACGGCCCTGGCCGAGGACGGCATCCCGGCCGCCTCGTTCGCCGTGGACGACGTCCAGGCGGAGTTCGACCGACTGCGCGGACTCGGGGTGCGCTTCACCCAGGAGCCCCTGACGACCGGCCCCGTCACCACCGCCGTCCTGGACGACACCTGCGGCAACCTCATCCAGATCGTGCACAGCGCGTAGGGCGGCCCCCTCCGGCCACCGCGCCGGGGCGGACCGCGCCGACCGGGCTTGACCCTCACGCAGCGTGAGGCCGGAAGGTGAGTGCATGAGCGACTACGAGAACGCGTTCGACATCAGCCCCGTGCCCACCCCCGGCCCGGACGCGAAACCGCCGGAGCTGTTCCGCGGCATCTACGGAATGCCCGCCTTCGTGACGATCCCCACGGGCGACCTGGCGGAGTCGGTGGACTTCTGGACGCGCGGCCTCGGCTTCTTCGAGTTGTTCCGCATCCCCGACACCATCGTCCACCTGCGCCGATGGGCGTTCCAGGACGTCCTGCTCGTACCGGCGGCGAGCGTTCCCGAGCATCCGCCCGCGATGAGCGTCAGCTTCTCGTGCGTACTGAGCCAGGTCGACGGCATCGTCGAGGCCTGCCGCGCCGTGCGCCCCGGCTCGGTCGACGGGCCGCGGGACACCCCCTGGAACACCCGTGACATCGCAGTGACCACCCCCGAGAACGCGCGGGTCGTCATCACCGCCGCGAAGCCCTTCGATCCGGCCAGCCAGGAGGCGCGGAACCTCGCCGCCGTCGGGATCACCCCACCGGTCGGCGACACCGCCGACTCCGGCGACGAGGAGGACCATGCATGATCCGACCGGCGCGGACCCGGACCAGGACCCGGAGGAGGACCTGACCGTCGGCCAGGCCGCCGCGCGGCTGGGCGTGACGGTCCGCGCGCTGCACCACTGGGACGACATCGGTCTCGCGCGGCCGTCACTGCGCACGCCCGCCGGCTACCGGCTCTACACCCCCGCCGACCTGGACCGCCTGCGCCGCGTCGTCGCCTACCGCGAGATCGGCGTCGGCCTGGACGCGATGCGGGCCGTCCTGGACGACCCGACGGCGGACGTGCCCGGCGCGCTGCGCGCGCAGCGCGCCCGGATCGCCGAGCGGATCGAACGCCTCCAGCAACTCGACGCCGGACTGGAGCGGATGATCGACGCCCATGAGCGCGGCCTGCTGCTGACCGCCGAGCAGCAGACCGACCTCTTCGGCCCCCGGTGGGACCCGGACTGGGCCGCCGAAGCCCGGCGGCGGTACGGGGACACGGCGCAGTGGCGGCAGTACGCCGAACGCTCGGCCGCGCGCGGCCCGGAGGAGTGGCAGGCCGTCGCCGACGCCGTCACCGGCCTCGACCGCGCCCTCGCGGAGGCGATGGACGCCGGTGTCGTCCCCGGCAGCCCGCAGGCGGACCGGCTCGTCGAGCGGCACCGCGAGGTCTTCGCCGCGTACTTCCCCCTCACCCGGCAGATGCAGGTCTGCCTCGCCCGCATGTACGAGGCGGATCCGGGGTTCGCCGCCCACTACGACGGCATTCGCGCCGGACTCGCCACGTGGTTCCGCCGCGCCGTCGACGCCTGCGCCCGCGCCCACGGCGTCGACCCCGACACCGCGACCTGGCAGTAGGTCCGCGGGCCGGGGCCCCTCCACCCGACGCGTACGAGGACCCGCGCGGCCTCTCCGTACCGGAGTCGCCCCGGCGAACCGGACAGCCGCCACCACCGCGTTCGGCCGCCTGCCCGAGCCGACGCACGCCGAGGCGCCTCACGCCGACCTCGTCCGCTCCCCGACCGACCGGCCGGGGGCGGCGAGGGCCCCGGTGGACCGCTCAGTCCTCCGCCCCCGACGTGACCCGCCCCGTCAGCGCCGCCAGCGAACTGCGCACATGCGCCATGTGCGCCTGCACCTCGTCGCGGCGCTCCTCGTGGTCCCGCAGGATGCGCTCCGTCTCCCGCACCACCCGCTCCTCGCGGACGCGGGCCTCCGCCAGCAGCTCCGCCGCCCGCGCCTCCGCGTCCTCCTGGCGGTGCCGGGCCGTCTCCTCGGCCGCCGCCAACCTCCGGCCCGCCTCCGCCAGCAGCGCCTCGGCCCGCTCGGTCAGCTCCGCGAACCGGGCCTCCGACGCCGCCTCGGCGGCCGCCAGCTCGGCCTCGGCCTCCTTGCGGCGCTCGGTGTGCTCCTGCTCCTGGTGGGCCAGCACGCTCGCCGTGCGGCGGCGCGTCTCCTCCCACGCCGCGTCACCGGCCGCCCGCACCTTCTCGGCCTCCTGCCGGGCCTCGGCGAGCAGCCCCTCGGCCTCCCGGACCGCCTCCGCGACCCGTTCCTCGGCCGCCGCCACCGCCTCGGCGCGCACCGCGTCGGCCGCCTGCCGCGCCGCGTCCGCGAGCGCCCGGCCCTCCGCCTCGGCCGCGTCCCGCAGCTCCTGGCCGGCCGCCACCGCCTCCGCGTGCAGCGTCTCCGCCTCGCTCCGCGCCAGCGCCAGAATCCGCTGCGCCCGCTCCCCCAGCTCGGCGTAGTCCTGCTCCGGAAGCGCCGCGACGGTCTCCGCCAGCCGGGTCGCCTCCGCCGACAGCTCCTCCACCCGCTCCGTCAGCCGGGCGATCTCCGCGAGCGCGACGTCCCGCTCGGCCGTCAGGGCCGCCGTCGCCCGGTCCACCTGGTCAGGGCGGTAGCCGCGCCCGCGGACACCGACGACGTCAAACGCGGACACCGGTCCAGCACTCATCCCTGAAACCTCTCTCCGACTCGCCCACACGCTCCGACACCCCGCGCTACGTCAAGGATGCGGCAAGGGACGGGGAAGCCGGAATCGATCACCGCATTCAGGACGGGAACGACCGGCGTCACGGACCGGGCCGGACCGGCACACGGCGACGCCCGGCCCCGCCACCGGGGGCCGGGCGTCGCACGCTCCGCGCCTCAGCACGCGCCCGCCCCGCGCGTACGGACCCCGGCGTGGGGCCCGTACGCGTACGGATCAGAGCAGGCCGTCCCACATCTGCTCCAGCAGCACCGACCACCAGCTCTCCGGCGACGCCAGCGCCGCCGGGTCCAGCGCCACCAACTGCGCCTGGAAGTCCACGGTCCACCGGCCCGCCTGCTCCGGGTTCAACCCGAACCGCAACCGCCACATCCGGCCCAGCAAGGCCATCGACCGCACGAACTCCGGCAGCCCCGTGTTCACGAACTGCGGCGCAACCGACTGCCCGCCCGGCCCGGCCTCCACCGGGACGGCCACGATGTTCGCCGTCCCGTACTGCACGCAGATCGCCCGGCCGAAATCCGTCCCCATCACCAGGTACGAGCCCGCGTCCGGCGCGGCCCCCACCTGCCGCTGCGCCGCCAGCTCGCCCAGCGTCGGCACCACCGGCTGCCCCGGCTGCGCCCAGAAGAACGGCCCGAAATCGGCGGGCAGCCCCGCCCACACCAAGGTCCGCGCGACGACCTCCGGCACCCCCTGGCGGGACACCGCCCGCTGGTCGAACCGGAGCACGCCCTGCGGGCCGAACGCCTGCATCAGCTCCTCGGCCAACGCCTCCGGCGGCAGCGCCGGAGCGGGCGGCATCTGCGGCAGCGGCGCCCGCACCGGCGCGGGCCGCGCCGGACCGTCCGCCACCTGGTGCAGCTCGCCCTGGTGGGTCAGCAGATGCCGCATACCCTGCTGGCGGCTCGCGTGGTCCGCACCGTACGGAGCGACGCTCGTGATCCGCACCTGCGGCCAGGTCTCCCGGATCATCCGGGCGCAGTAGCCGCCCGGCAGCTCGCACGACTCCAGCTCGGTGTGCAACTCGATGACCTGCTGCGGCGGCACGTTCATCGCCCGCAGCTCGTGCAGCATCTGCCACTCGGGGTGCGGGGTGCCCGGCGCCGAGCGGCGGATCAACTGCTGCTCGCTGCCGTCCGGGGCGCGGAACCGCAGCACGGCCTGGTAGCCGGGGCCCACGGTCGGCTGACCGGCGGGCTGGTGCGGATAGCCGTACGCCGGGGGCGGCGGGGTGTGCGGACCCGGCGGCGGTACGGAACCGGGCGCACCGCCCAGCGGCGCACCGGGAACACCCGGCGGACCGGGCGGACCGACCAGTCCCGGCCCGGCGAGCATCGTCGCCGCGTGGTGCATCCCGCCCCCCGGAGGCGGCGTCGCACCGGGCGGCGGAGGCGGACCGGGCGGCCGCACGGCGCCCGGAACACCGGGCGGACCCGGCGGGTGCGGGGCGCCGGGGGCGCCGGGCGGGCCCGGCGGGTGGGGGGCGCCGGGCGGGCCCGGCGGCCTCGGCGCGCCCGGAGCCGGAGCGCCCGCGCCGATGCTGCTGCCGTCGGCGAGCATCGTCGCCGCGTGGTGCACCCCGCCCCCCGGAGGCGGCGTCGCACCGGGCGGCGGAGGCGGGCCGGGCGGGGGCGTCGCACCGGGCGGGCCGGGCGGAAGCGGAGGCGGGGTGGCCCCGGCATGGGCGGCCAGGTCCTGCTGGGAGACGAGTTGCGTCGGGATGTACCCGCCCGCCGGGGCGCCGGGCGCACCCGGCCCCGAAGGCGTCGCCGCCCGGCCCGCCGCCCCGCCCGTGTCGCCGCCGAGGCCCGCGGATCCCAGCTCCGACCCGAGCGCGGGCGCCACCTGCGTACGCGGCAACTGGCTCCCCCCGGACATCAGCGCGGTGGGCGCCTCCGCCGGGACGACCGGCGGCGGGGCCTCCTCGTCGTCCGTCCCCGAGAGCGGCGGCGCGAACACGGTCGCGGGCAACGGGACGGCCGCGTCGTCGGCACCGGAGTTGGTGTCCGTGCCCGCCCACGGGGTGGCCCCCGCCGGCGCCCCCTCGGACGCCGAGGACCCGTGCCCCCCGGCCGCGGGCCAGGACGCCCCGGAACCCGCGGCGGAGGGAGAGGAGGACGGCGAAGAAGGGGAAGCGGAACCCTGGGCCGCGTCCGACCCGGCAGTCCCGTCCGACGCCCCCTCCGCCTCCCGGCCCTCCGCGCGCCGATCCGGGATGCCCAACTTGTCCGCCGCTTCCTGGAGCCACTCGGGAGGGCTCAACAGGAACGACGTCTGGTGCAGGTCCGCCCGCCGCGGCGACTCCGGCACGACGGCCGGCTCCGCGCCCGGACCCCCGTACTCCTCCTCGTACCGCCGGATCACCTCACCCACCGGCAACCCCGGCCACAACGTGGCCTCACCGCTGTCGCGGGCGATCACCAACCGCTGGCGGCCCCCGTCCGACTTCGGGCCCTCCGCACGGTCCTCGGCCCACACCACGAAGCCCAGATCGAACTCCCGGACCCGCACCTCGCGGTGCTGGTACGCGGGCACGTCACCGTTGACCCATTCGTCGGCCCGCTCCTGCGCCTGCGCGAACGTCACCACCGCGCTCATCCCTCCACCGGGACGGCACGCGCGAACCCGCCGTCCACCATCAGATTCGCCACCGTCTCCAACTCCGGCGGACTCCCCGCCAACCGCTGGAGAAAGTCGTCGAAATCCGTACCGCACGGCAGCAGCAACCGCTCCGTACGCTCCTGCACGCCCCAACCGTCCCGGTCCCGCGCGTCGTCGTACGGGCAGAACCACACCGAACCCGGCTCCCGGCCGCGCACCTTCACCGCGAGAATCCCGCCCTGGACGAACGCGACGCCCAGGAAGTCCTTCGTGAAGTGGTCCCGCAGGCACTTGTTCACGTACACCAGGTCGTTCACCGCGGCCTCGTCGCGCACCGTGAAGAACGGCTGATCCACCAGCAGCCCCAGCTCCGCGTCCAACGCGACGCCCACCGGAGCCGAACCGCCCGCCGCCTTCAGGAACGAGCGGTACGCGCCGGGCAGCCGGTAGCCGAGGTCCTCCTCGACCCCCTGGACCTGCTGCTCGCTCACCGCCACCGCGCCCTTGGGCAGCCGGAAGTGCGCCGGACGGGTCTCCTGCAGCGGGCGCGTGCCCCGCCGGTCCTCGTCCACGTCCGTCGACGCCAGACCTCCGTGATGGCGCAACAACGCCTTCACCTCGACCGGCACCAGCTCCATCCGCCGGCCACCCGCCACGTGATGCCACGTCCAACCGTGCGGAGTCGCCACCGCCGGAACCGTGTCCCACAGACCGTGACCGCTCGCCGCCATCGCCGCGTTCGCCGACACGTAGTCGGTCAGGCGCAACTCGTCGATGCCGAAGCCAGGCGGCGGATCGGCGATCTCCGCGGCCGCCCGCGCATACGGCGAGAAATCCGGATGACCGTCCGCGTCCACCCGCACACCGCCGGGATGGCGGGACGCCCGAACCGGGTCCGGAAAGTGCACGACCTGCCCGGCATAGGCCGCGTTCGGTGGCGCGGCTTGCTGCCCGAGCCGACCTGTCGTCATGGCGGTTGCCCCCTGCTGCGTCCGGTGTTCCGCACAGCCTAAGCGGTGGGGCGGCGGCCCAACCCGCCCCGCCGCCACCATCACGAACGGTCACGCGCACGTGACCGACAGGCGACGCCCGCCCGCCCCCGCACGACACGCGGACCCGTTTGCCCGCCCCAGCTTCCCCACCACCTGGCACATTTGGCAGGCTGTCCCCGCAACTCGGGGGATTGCAGGGAGGGACGACAGCACGATGCATACCGCGCAAACAGTCACGACAGGCGATCCACGACTGAGCTGGAGCAGCACCGGAACAAGCCATCCGCCACGACTGATCCACCGCCGCGACGGGATTCTCCCCGCCGTGGCCGCCGCCCTCTCCGTCCGCGGAGAGACCCTGACCTGCACCGCGGGCAAGGGCGACCGGCCCCCCGTCCTGCACCCGCTCGTCCAGGACTTCCTCGACACCCTCGCCACCGCCCAGCGCGAACGCTTCACCGGCCGCTGCCCCGAAGCCATACTGCTCTCCCGCCAGCTCGCCGCCGCCGAGGCCAACCGCTCCAAACGCGCCCAGCGCAAACCCCTGACCAAGGGCGAGGCCCGCCGCGCGCTCAAGCACGCCCGCCTCACCGCCCGCCGCATCCGCGAGGACGGCGACCCCCTCCACGGCAGCTACGCACCCCCCTGCCGCTCCTGCACCGCACTCCTGTCGCACTTCGGCGTACGCCCCGTCGACCTCACCTCCACCACCGCGGCGACCACCGCCGAGAAGGGCTGACCGCCCACCCATGCACGACCGCCGGCAGCACTCCACCACCCGCTTCCCCGTCGCCGTCGACGCCGCCCTGCGCCAGGCCGGCTGGGAACCCGGCCGCTGGGACATCCGCCAGGCCGAGGAATGGGCCGACGCCCTCCGCGCCCACGCCTCCCCGGCCGGCCACCGGCACGCCGTCTCCCCCGCCGCCGTCGAGGCCTGGGCCGAGTTCGGCGGTCTGCGCATCACGGCCTCCGCACCCGGCCGGCACATCGCCCCCACCGCCGTGCACATCGACCCGCTCAACGGCCTCCACCTCGCCCGCACCCTCGGCGACCTCGGCCGCGCCCTGGAGACCCAGGTCAGCCCCCTCGGAGCCGAGGGCGAGGAGCAGGCGGTCCTGGCGATCGACGCCGAAGGACGGGTCTACAGCGTCGACCACACCGGGGACTGGTTCCTGGGCACGGACATCGACGAGGCCCTCGCCACCCTCATCACCGGCGCCCAACCGTCCCGGCTCACCCCCACCTGACCCGCGCGCCCCCGAACCGCGCCAGGCGGCGACGGGCTCGGAACCGGTCGGAGGAGCCCCGTACCCGCCGAGGAAACGGCACGCGGCAGCGGCGCCCGGACCCGGTCAGCGGGCACCCGCGGCGGGGAGCCCGACCGCTCGGCGCGCCGGACAGGCCGCCCGCCCGGAGAGAAGCCGCGCCGGACGACGCCGCCCGCCGGGAAAGCACCCGCACCGGGGCGCCGACCGCCCGGAAAGCGCCCGCGCCGCCCGTTCGCGAAGGTACCCGCGCCGGGACGCCACCCGCCCGGAAAGCGCCCGCGCCGCCCGTTCACACAGGCGCCCACCCCGCCCGGGCTCCGCTCAGGGAGCGCCCGAGCCGTCCGGCAGCACCGCCGACACCCGGAAGCCACCCGCCTCCGTCGGGCCCGAGACGAACACCCCGCCCAGCCCCAGCACCCGCTCCCGCATCCCCACCAGGCCGTTCCCCCCGCTCGGCAGACCCGCGTCCGCCACCGCCGCGTCCGACGGGCCGTTCTCCACCTGCATCGCGACTTCGGCCTCCCGATGCGCCAACCGCACCCACGTCCTCGCCCCCGCCGCGTGCTTGTGGACGTTCGTCAACGCCTCCTGCACCACCCGGAACGCCGTCTGCTCCACCTCCGGCGGATACGACCGCAGCTCACCGTCCACCGACAGCTCCACGGTCATCCCCGCCTCGCGCGACTGCGCCACCAGCGCCTCCACCTCGTACAACCGGGGCCCGTCATCGCAGGCCGCCGCGGCCGCCGCGGCCGCGGCCCGCCCCACCGACGCCAACGGCACCCCGCCCCCCGCGGCCGGCACGCCCACCGCGTCCCCGGAACGCAGCACCCCGAGCATCTCCCGCAGCTCCGTGAGCGCCTGCCGGCCCATGTCACCGACCAGCGCCGCGTTCCGCACCGCCTTCGCCGGGTCCTTCGGCGCGACCGCCTGGAGGGCCGCCGCGTGGACCACCATCAGGCTCACCCGGTGGGCGACCACGTCGTGCATCTCCCGCGCGATCCGCGTCCGCTCCTCCGTACGCGCCCACTCGGCCCGCTCCTCCGCCCGGTCCGCCAGCAGCGACAGCTCCCGCTCCAGCGAGTCCGCCCGCTCCCGCAGGCTCTCCATCAACCGGCGCCGCGCCCCTATGTAGAGGCCGAGCAGCACCGACGGCGCCGTCAGCCCCACCGACATGCAGACGGACACCACCGGCACGTACCAGTCCCCCGGCCCGAAGTCCGCCTGCTCGGCCAGGCTCTGCCGCAACCGCACATAGGTGACGATGAACGTCCCCGCCAACGCCATCCCGGCCAGCACCACCGTGATCCGGCGCGGCACCTCGGACGCGGCCAACGTGTACAGGCCCACCAGCCCCATCAGGAAGCCCATCTCCGCGGGCGTCGTCGCGATGGAGACCAGCACCACCACGATCGGCCAGCGCCGGCGCACCACCAGGACCGAACCGGCGAGCACCCCGAACACCACGCCCAGCGGCATGGGCAGCCCGGCGTCATGGGCGAAGTCCGCCCCCTCCACGCCGCACTCCAGCGCCGACACCAGCGCCAGGCCCACGTCCAGGGCGACTCCGCGCCGCCGCTCCCACCACCAGTAGCCGCGGGTGGTCACTCCCGCCGCCTCCCGGTCTGCCCCCGTTGCGGTCATGGCATCCAGCCTACGGGCGGGCGCATCCCGTTTTCCGGGGCCCGGCGACAGCACGTTCCGCGTCCGAACACGCTCGAAAAACGCGCTGATCGCCTGAAATGGCGAATCACTCTCCTTTCCACCCCGCACGTCCGCATAGCGGACGACGCTCTCCGTATGACGGAGACCACAGACAAGTACGCCGACTTCGAGGGATTGCGCGCCCAGGCGATCGCACCGCGACGGGAAGGTGCGAGCCGCCGCCAGATCCGTGACCGGCTCCGCATCGGCGATGACGACCTCCTCGACCGCCTCCTGCGAGGGGGGCCGGCCCCGGAGCGGACGAAGCGACCCCGCGCCATGGACGACCTGCGGGAGAAGGCCCGAGAGCCGAGCCCGGGGCGTTCGGCGAGACGTCGCTCAAGGAGCACGCGCCGAAGGCGAACCAGAGGAACGTCGGCGCGGACTACCGGGACCGCCTCGTGGTGCGTGTCCCGAAAGGCGCCGAGCTGTACCGTCGCATCGAGGGCTCCTGGTGCGGCATAGTAGGGGCTGCGCAACAAACCGATCAAGAGAATCGGACATAAACGGCGATACCATCCCGGGTCGTCTAATGGCAGGACAAATGGTTTTGGTCCATTGAATGAGGGTTCGATTCCTTCCCCGGGAGCACGCACGCGCGGGCCCCGACCTCTCCGGTCGGGGCCCGCCCCCGTTTCACCCGCAAACACCCCCGGTATCCTGCGGATGACCACCACCCGAAGCCGAAGGGCACATCCGTGAGCGCATCCAGCCCGGCAGCCGTCGTCGTCCTCGCAGCGGGTGAGGGCACCCGCATGAAGTCGAAGACCCCCAAGGTCCTGCACGAGATCGCCGGGCGTTCGCTCGTCGGCCACGTCGTCGCCGCCGCCCGCGAGCTGGACCCCCGCCACCTCGTCGTGGTCGTCGGCCACGCCAGTGAGCTGGTCACCGCGCACCTGGCCGCGGGCGACGCCCCGGTGCGCACCGCCTTCCAGGCCGAGCAGAACGGGACCGGGCACGCCGTGCGGACGGGGCTCGCGGAGCTGGGCGGGGCCGTCGAGGGCACCGTGATCGTCGTCTGCGGCGACACCCCGCTGCTGTCCGGCGAGACGCTCGCGGCGCTCGCCGCCACGCACGCCGACGACGCCAACGCGGTCACCGTCCTGAGCGCCGAGGTCCCGGACTCCACCGGTTACGGGCGCATCGTGCGCGATCCGGCCACCGGCGCGGTCACCGCGATCGTCGAGCACAAGGACGCCTCCGCGGAGCAGCGGGCGATCCGGGAGATCAACTCCGGGGTGTTCGCGTTCGACGGGCGGCTGCTGGGCGAGGCGCTGGCCCAGGTGCGCACGGACAACAGCCAGGGCGAGGAGTACCTCACGGACGTGCTCTCCATCCTGCGCGAGGCCGGGCACCGGGTCGGGGCGGCGGTGGCGGGCGACCACCGGGAGATCCTGGGCATCAACAACCGGCTCCAGTTGGCCGAGGCGCGCCGGCTGCTGAACGAGCGGCTGCTGGAGCGGGCGATGGTGGCGGGCGTGACGGTCGTGGACCCGGCCTCGACGCTGATCGACGCGACGGTGACGTACGAGCGGGACGCGGTCGTGCATCCGGGCACGCAGTTGCTGGGGGCCACGCATCTCGCGGAGGACAGCGAGGTGGGGCCGAACACGCGGCTGCGGGACACCGTGGTCCACGCGGGGGCGCGGGTGGACAACTCGGTGGCGGACGCGGCCGAGGTGGGGCCGGGGGCGTCGGTGGGCCCGTACGCCTACCTGCGGCCGGGGACGCGGCTGGGCGCGCAGGCCAAGGCCGGTACGTACGTGGAGATGAAGAACGCGACGATCGGCGAGGGGACGAAGGTCCCGCACCTGAGCTACGTGGGCGACGCGACGATCGGCGATCACACGAACATCGGCGCGGCGAGCGTCTTCGTGAACTACGACGGGGTGGCCAAGCACCACACGACGATCGGCTCCCACTGCCGGACGGGTTCGGACAATATGTTTGTGGCACCCGTCACGGTCGGGGACGGGGCGTACACCGCCGCCGGGTCGGTCATCACGAAGGACGTGCCGGCCGGTTCGCTGGCCGTCGCGCGGGGCCAGCAGCGGAATATCGAGGGCTGGGTGGCCCGGAAGCGTCCCGGCAGCGCCGCCGCCCAGGCCGCCCAGGCGTCCGCGCGGGAGGCCGACGGTCAAAGCTGACCGGAAACAGGCGCGCCGCTGACGGCGTACCGTGATACGTGCTCACCCATTTCGGCTGGCTGGTTGCACATGGGGACCTATGCGTGCAGCGCCAGATACACGTCTGAGGAGACTGTGCTGTGACCGGGATCAAGACGACCGGCGAGAAGAAACTGATGCTCTTCTCCGGCCGCGCCCACCCCGAGCTGGCCGAGGAGGTCGCCCATCAACTGGGAGTCGGTCTCGTGCCGACGAAGGCCTTCGATTTCGCCAACGGTGAGATCTACGTGCGGTTCCAGGAGTCGGCACGTGGCGCGGACTGCTTCCTGATCCAGAGCCACACGGCTCCGATCAACAAGTGGATCATGGAGCAGTTGATCATGCTGGACGCGCTGAAGCGCGCGTCGGCCCGTTCGATCACGGTGATCGTGCCGTTCTACGGCTACGCCCGGCAGGACAAGAAGCACCGCGGGCGCGAGCCGATCTCGGCGCGTCTGGTGGCGGACCTGATGGCGACGGCGGGCGCGGACCGCATCCTCACGGTCGATCTGCACACGGACCAGATCCAGGGCTTCTTCGACGGCCCGGTGGACCACCTGTTCGCGCTGCCGATCCTGGCGGACTACGTGGGCGCCAAGGTGGACCGCTCCAAGCTGACGATCGTGTCGCCGGACGCGGGCCGTGTGCGGGTGGCCGACCGCTGGTGCGACCGGCTGGACGCGCCGCTGGCGATCGTGCACAAGCGCCGCGACAAGGACGTGCCGAACCAGGTCAGCGTGCACGAGGTGGTGGGCAACGTCGAGGGCCGGGTGTGCGTGCTGGTCGACGACATGATCGACACGGGCGGCACGATCTGCGCGGCGGCGGAGGCGCTGTTCGCGCACGGTGCGGAGGACGTCATCGTGACGGCGACGCACGGGGTGCTGTCGGGTCCGGCGGCGGACCGGCTGAAGAACTCGAAGGTGAGCGAGTTCGTGTTCACGGACACGCTGCCGACGCCGGGCGAGCTGGAGCTGGACAAGATCACGGTGCTGTCCATCGCGCCGACGATCGCGCGCGCGGTGCGCGAGGTGTTCGAGGACGGTTCGGTGACGAGCCTCTTCGAGGAGCAGGGCTGACCGCCCGCGGGTGATCCACTTTGGGGTGCGGCCTCCCCGCCGGGTAGACTCAGCGAGTTGCTCGGCGAGGGAGGCCGTACCCGTGTGTACGGCGGTCCGTTATCGACGCGCTCTTCGTAGCAGGCCTGTCGTGGGCCGGGTGACCGTTCGAGGTCCGTCGTCCGACGGTTCCGTCACCTGACGAGGAGTGCAACCATGGCTGAGATCAAGCTCGCCGCTGAGGCCCGTACCGAGTTCGGCAAGGGCGCCGCCCGCCGCATCCGCCGCGCCGACCAGGTCCCCGCGGTCGTCTACGGCCACGGCGCCGAGCCGGTCCACGTGACGCTGCCGGGCCACGACCTGCTGCTGGCGCTGCGTACGGCGAACGTGCTGATCGGTCTGGAGATCGACGGCAAGGACGCGCTGGTCATCCCCAAGGCCGTGCAGCGCCACCCCCTCAAGGGCACCATCGAGCACGTCGACCTGCTGACCGTCACGCGCGGCGAGAAGGTCAACGTCGAGATCGCGGTGCACGTCGAGGGCGACCTGGCGCCGGGCTCCAACCTGCTGGAGTACGTGCAGAACACGCTGCTCGTCGAGGCCGAGGCCACCCACATCCCCGAGTCCGTGACGGTCTCCGTCGAGGGCCTGGAGGCCGGCGCCTCGATCCTCGCCAAGGACGTGCCGCTGCCCAAGGGTTCCGTGCTGGCCGGCGACGAGGACGCGATCGTGCTGCAGATCGTCTCCGCGCAGGCCGAGGAGCCGACCGCCGAGGCGGCGGCCGAGGGCGGCGCGGAGGCCTGAGCCTCTTCGCTCCCGCTCCACCTGCTTGACTGACGGGGTGGTGGTTCCCTTCTCGGGGAGCCGCCGCCCCGTTTCCCTGTGGGCCCCGCCCGCCCTCCCTTTTCGACCGTCCGTACGCGAGGAGACCGAGCGCTGATGTCCGACGCCACCGACCCCTGGCTCATCGTGGGCCTGGGCAATCCGGGTCCCGACTACGCGGCGAACCGGCACAACGCCGGGTTCATGGTCGTGGATCTGCTCGCGGAGCGGATCGGCGGGAAGTTCAAGCGGGCGAAGCAGGCGCAGGCGCAGGTCGTCGAGGGGCGCGTCGGACCGCCGGGGCCGGGGAGCCGGCGGGTGGTGCTGGTGAAGCCGATGTCGTACATGAACCTGTCGGGCGGTCCGGTGAACGCGCTGCGGGACTTCTACAAGGTGCCGGTGGACCATGTCGTGGCGGTCCACGACGAGCTGGACATCGACTTCGGGGTGCTGCGGCTGAAGCTGGGCGGCGGGGACAACGGGCACAACGGGCTGAAGTCGATGACGAAGGCGATGGGTCCGGACTACCACCGGGTGCGGTTCGGGATCGGGCGGCCGCCGGGGCGGATGCAGGTGGCCGATTTCGTGCTGAAGGACTTCTCGTCGACCGAGCGCAAGGAGTTGGCGTTCCTGGTGGACCGGTCGGCGGACGCGGTGGAGTGCCTGTTGGCGGAGGGGTTGGAGCGGGCGCAGGGCGCGTACAACTCCTGAGTCCCGCTCCGGGGCGGCGCGGTGGCGCACACGGGGGCGGCCCCGCCGGTGGCGACGTTCGTCGCGTTCCGGCGGGGCCGCCCTTCGTCGTTTCTCGGGTCAGCCGGTGTTGCGCAGGCCGGCGGCGACGCCGTTGACGGTGAGGAGCAGGGCGCGGGAGAGGAGCGGGTCGGGTTCGTCGCCGCGTGCGGCGGCCTGGCGCTGGCGGGCGAGCAGGGAGACCTGGAGGTAGGAGATCGGGTCGAGGTAGGCGTCGCGGATGGCGAAGGTCTGCTGGAGGGCGGGGCTGGTGCCGAGGAGTTCGGTGGAGCCGGTGACCTTGAGGACCTCGCTGACGGTGAGGTCGTGTTCGGCCTCGATGGCGGCGAAGACGTGCTTGAGGTCGTCGGGGACGAGGGTGTCGACGTAGTGCCGGGCGATGCGCAGGTCGGTCTTGGCGAGGGTCATCTCGACGTTGGAGAGGAAGTTGCGGAAGAAGTGCCAGTGCTCGTGCATCTCGTCGAGGACGGCGCCGAGGCCGGCTTCGCGCAGGGCCTTGAGGCCGGAGCCGACGCCGTACCAGCCGGGGACGATCTGGCGGGACTGGGTCCAGCCGAAGACCCACGGGATGGCGCGGAGTCCGTCGAGCGAGACGCCCGAGCCGGGGCGGCGGGAGGGCCGCGATCCCAGGTGCAGGTCGGCGAGCTGGTCCACCGGGGTGGAGGCGAGGAAGTACGCGGGGAGGTCGGGGTCCTCGACGAGCTCGCGGTAGGCGGCGTGGGCGGCGTCGGAGACGGTGTCCATGGCCGCGTCCCAGCGGGCGAGGGCCTCGTCCGACTGGCGGGGCGCCGTGTGCAGGGCGGAGGCCTGGAGGGTGGCCGCGACGGTGAGTTCGAGGTTCTCGCGGGCGAGGGCGGGGATGAGGTACTTGTCGGAGATGACCTCGCCCTGCTCGGTGACCTTGATCTCGCCCTCCAGGGTGCCCCAGGGCTGGGCGAGGATCGCGTCGTGGGAGGGGCCGCCGCCGCGGCCGACGGTGCCGCCGCGGCCGTGGAAGAGGCGCAGGCGTACGCCGTAGCGGTGGGCGACGTCGCGCAGGCGGCGCTGGGCGCGGTGGATCTCCCACTGGGAGGTGGTGATGCCGCCGAACTTGGAGGAGTCGCTGTAGCCGAGCATGACCTCCTGGACGTCGCCGCGGAGGGAGACGAGGCGGCGGTAGGAGGGGTCGGCGAGCATCTCGTCGAGGATGACGTCGGCGGCGCGCAGCTCGTCGGTGGTCTCCAGGAGGGGGACGATGCCGATCTTGGCCCAGCCTGCGTGGAGGTCGAGGAGGCCGGCCTCGCGGGCGAGGACGGCGGCGGCGAAGACGTCGTCGGCGCCCTGGCACATGGAGATGATGTAGGACTCGATGACTTCGGGGCCGAAGCGTTCGAAGGCCTGCTTGATGGTGTGGAAGACGCCGAGGGTCTTCTCGCCGGCCGCGTCGAGCGGGGCGGGGGTGGGGGCGAGGGGGCGGCGGGAGCGCAGTTCCTTGGCGAGGAGCTTGCGCCGGTAGTCGCGGGGCATGTCGGCGTAGCGCCAGGACTCCTCGCCGAGCCGGTCGAAGAGCTGGCCGAGGGCGTGGTGGTGGGCGTCGGCGTGTTCGCGTACGTCCATGGTGGCGAGCTGGAGGCCGAAGGCGGACAGGGTGCGGATGGTGCGGTCCATCCGGCCGTCGGCGAAGAGGCCGCCCTTGTGCTCGCGCAGCGAGGTCTGGATGAGTTCGAGGTCGGCGATGAGCTCGGCGGTGCCGAGGTAGTCGCAGCCGGGGCGGTGGGGGGTGCCCTTGGCGAGGCGTTCGCGGGTGTTGACCAGCTTCTGGCGGATGCAGGTGGCCTTGAGCCGGTAGGGCTCCTCGGCGTTGAGCCGCTTGTAGCGGGGGCTGATCTCGGGGAGGCGTTCGAGGTCGGCCTGGAGGGAGGTGAGGAGCTCGTCGGTGGCTCCGGCGTAGCGGATGGAGTTGGAGAGCAGTCCGCGCAGGTAGTCGATCAGTTCGAGGGCGTCGGTGATGCCGTGTTCGTGCTGGAGGATCAGGATGTCCCAGGTGACGGCGGGGGTGACGTTGGGGTTGCCGTCGCGGTCGCCGCCGATCCAGGTGCCGAAGGTGAGGGGGCGGGTGCCGGCGGGGAGTTCGACGCCGACGCGCTCCAGTTCGGCGGCGAGGTCCTCCAGGACGTCGCCGACGGCCTCGGCGTGGAGTTCGTCGAGGTAGTAGATGGCGTTGCGGGCCTCGTCGGCGGGCTCGGGGCGGACGACGCGGAGTTCGTCGGTCTGCCAGATGAGGTCGATGTTCTCGGCGAGGCGGAGGTCGTGGCGGCGGCGGTCGGCCGCGCCGGCGGGGGTCTCCAGGAGTGCGGCGATGCGGCGCAGCTTGTTCAGGACCGAGCGGCGGGCGGCTTCGGTGGGGTGCGCGGTGAAGACGGGCCGGACGCTGAGGTTCTTGACGGTGGCGCGCAGGTGCTCGGGGTCGGCGTCCTTGAGCATGTCGGCGGTGCGGGCCAGCAGGCCGCCTTCGGCGGAGCGGCGGTCGCGCATCTCGTGGGCGCGGTGGACCTGCTCGGTGACGTTGGCGAGGTGGAAGTAGGTGGAGAAGGCGCGGACGAGCTTCGCCGCGGTCTCCAGTTCCGTGTTGCCGAGGAGTTCTGCCGCCGCTTCGCCGTCGGTGCGGGTCAGGGCGCGTACCCGCTCGACGAGGTCGAGGAGTTCCTGGCCTTCCTGGCGTACGAGGGTCTCGCCGAGGAGGTCGCCGAGGCGGCGGATGTCGGCGCGCAGCGCGTGGCTGGCGGCGGGGGTCTGGTCGGCACTGCTCACGGTGTGCGGCTCCTTGCAGTGAAATGAGGAGGTGCGTTCGCGTCGCCGTTCCCCTCCGTGGCTGGCGGTGGGGGCGGGTCGGCGGGTGCCGGGGCCCTGCGGCTGGCAGCGGTGCTGTCGCCACGCCCCGACGAGCGGGTGCGGACCGCGCTGTCCGACCCTCTCAGGATAGGTGTCGCCGCAGGCGGAGCGCCCGCTGCCCCGATGGGGCGGGGCGCCGCCGGACGCCTCTGGGCCTCTACCCATCGGGCGGACGCGTTACCGCGTGCGACGGGCTGGACCGGCCTCTCGTGTTGTGGCCCCCGTCACTGCCATACTTACCAAGCCGTAGGTTACGGGAGCGTAGCCATGGCCGTCCGCGTTCTGTTTCCTCACCCTCCGGGGGCACCCTCATGCCGACCTCTTCCCGTGTGATCGACGAGAGCGACCCGTCGGCTCCGGCCGCCCCCGCTGCCGCGCCCGCGACGCTCGGCGGGGAACGCAAGCGGTCGATCGAGCAGTTCGCACTGCTGGCGTTCATCGTGGTGCCGTTCGCGGCCCTGGCGGCGGCGGTGCCGCTGGCGTGGGGGTGGGGGGTGAGCTGGCTCGACGTGGGGTTGATGACGGCGATGTACTTCGTCGGCTGCCACGGGATCACGATCGGCTTCCACCGGTACTTCACGCACGGTGCGTTCAAGGCGAAGCGGCCGTTGCGGATCGCGCTGGCGGTGGCGGGTTCGCTGGCGGTGGAGGGGCCGCTGGTGCGGTGGGTGGCCGACCACCGCAAGCACCACCGGTTCTCGGACGCGGAGGGCGACCCGCATTCGCCGTGGCGGTTCGGGGAGAGCGTGCCGGCTCTGCTGAAGGGGCTGTGGTGGGCGCACATCGCCTGGATGTTCGACGAGGAGCAGACCCCGCAGCAGAAGTACGCCCCCGATCTGGTCGGGGACCCGGTGATCCGGGGCATCTCGCGCCACTTCTTGACGTTCACCGTCGTCTCGTTGGCGATTCCGCCGCTGGTCGGGGGGTTGGCGACGATGTCGTGGCAGGGCGCGGCGACGGCGTTCTTCTGGGGTTCTCTGGTGCGGGTGGCGCTGCTGCACCACGTGACCTGGTCGATCAACTCGATCTGCCACGCGGTCGGCAAGCGGCCGTTCAGGTCGCGGGACCGGTCGGGCAACGTGTGGTGGCTGGCGGTGCTGTCGTGCGGCGAGTCGTGGCACAACCTGCACCACGCGGACCCGACGAGCGCGCGCCACGGGGTGCTGCGGGGGCAGGTCGACTCCAGCGCCCGGTTGATCCGGTGGTTCGAGAGGCTGGGCTGGGCGTACGACGTGCGGTGGCCGGACGCCTCGCGGATCGAGTCCCGGCGCGCCCCCGTTCCGGCCGACGCGTCATGATTGACGGCGTGGCGACCGATTCCAGTACGAGCAGTGAGAAGAGCAGGGCTCCTTCCGCCCGCCGGACCCGCCGGGTCCGGATGACCGGGAAGGAGCGCCGCGAGCAGTTGCTGGACATCGGGCGCGCCCTCTTCGCGGACAAGGGGTTCGAGGGCACGTCGGTGGAGGAGATCGCGGCGCGCGCCGGGGTCTCGAAGCCGGTGGTGTACGAGCACTTCGGCGGCAAGGAGGGGCTGTACGCCGTCGTGGTGGACCGCGAGATGCGCCAGTTGCTGGACATGGTGACGGGGGCGCTCACGGCGGGGCATCCGCGGGAGCTGCTGGAGCAGGCGGCGTTCGCGCTGCTGGACTACATCGAGTCGTACACGGACGGTTTCCGCATCCTGGTGCGGGATTCGCCGGTGGCGCAGTCCACGGGCACGTTCGCGTCGCTGATCAGTGACATCGCGACGCAGGTGGAGGACATCCTCGGGCTGGAGTTCAAGGCCCGCGGCTTCGACCCGAAGCTGGCCCCGCTGTACGCGCAGGCGCTGGTGGGGATGGTGGCGCTGACCGGCCAGTGGTGGCTGGACGTGCGGAAGCCGAAGAAGGCGGAGGTCGCCGCCCATCTGGTGAACCTGTGCTGGCACGGGTTGGAGAACCTGGAGGCGAAGCCGCGGCTGATAGGGCACCGCAAGAGCTGAGCGCGGGCCGTGCGGGTCCGGCGCTCGGGGGTGTCACTTCTCCTTGCGGGCGACGGCGAAGACGCGGCGGAACGGGAAGACCGTGCCGTACGGGCCGGGCGGATAGGCCGCGCGCAGCAGGTCGCGGTATTCGGCGAGGAACGCGTCGCGGGCCTCGGGGTCGTCGGCCAGGGCGGTGAGGACGGGGCGCAGGGCGGTGCCCTTGACCCAGTCGAGGACGGCGTCGTCGCCGTGCAGGGTCTGGAGGTAGGTGGTCTCCCAGACGTCCGCGGCGCAGCCGAGGTCCCTCAGACGGGTGAGGTAGTCGGCGGGGTCGAGGACCGCGGCGGTGCGGTCGCCGACGCCGCGGAGGCGGGGGCGCCAGCGGTCGGACCCGGTGAGCCGGGCGAGCAGGGTGTGGCTCGGGGCGGTGAAGTTGCCGGGGACCTGGAAGGCGAGGACGCCGCCGGGGACGAGCGCGTCGAGCCAGCGGGGGAAGCGGTCGGCGTGGCCGGGCATCCACTGGAGGGCGGAGGTGGAGAGGATCAGGTGGTGGGGCTCGGCAGGCGTCCAGGCGGTGGCGTCGGCCTCGACGAAGTCGAGCCGCGGGGGCCGGGCGCGGGTCGCGGCCTCGGCGAGCATCCGCGGGGAGGTGTCGTAGCCGGTGACGCGGGCGGCGGGCCAGCGTTCGGCGAGGAGGGCGGTGACGTCGCCCGCGCCGCAGCCGAGGTCCGCGATGCGGGGTGCGGGGTGGCGGGGGAGGTCGCCGACGCGGGCCAGCAGGTCGTGGAAGGGGCGGGTGCGGTGGCCCGCGTGGCGCAGGTACTGGTGCGGGTCCCAGGTGGGTGCGGTCATGGGGGAAGGGTCCCGTGCCGCTTCTCTTGATGTCAAGACACTTGGTTTCAAGAGACTTCATGTCGACAGACCCTCTACACTGGCCGACATGGAGGACGAGGTCGACCGACTGGTCGCTGCATGGCGCCGCGAGCGCCCCGACCTCGACGTGGAACCGCTTGAGGTGCTCAGCCGCGTCTCCCGCCTGGCACGCCACCTCGACCGGGCCCGCCGCACCGCCTTCGCCGAGCACCACCTGGAGCCGTGGGAGTTCGACGTCCTCACGTCGCTGCGCCGGGCCGGCGCCCCGTACCAGCTCTCCCCCGGCCAGTTGCTCACCCAGACCCTGGTCACCTCGGGCACCATGACCAACCGGATCGACCGCCTCACCAAGAAGAACCTCGTCGAGCGGCTGCCCGACCCGAGCGACCGCCGGGGCGTCCTCGTCCGGCTCACGGCCGAGGGGCGCGACAAGGCCGACCAGTCGCTGGCCGGGCTGCTGGACCAGGAGCGGGCCATCCTCGGCGAGCTGTCCCGCCAGGAGCGGGGCGAGCTGGCCGCGCTGCTACGCCAGTTGACCGCCCCGTTCGACAACGTCCCCGGATAGCGGCTCTCCCGCCCCCTCCCCCGCCGGACCGGCGGGCTCCACGCCCGCCCGGCGCGCCAGCGCCACCGCCGCCAGCGTCGAGTGCACCCCGAGCTTGCCCAGCACGTTCTGCATATGGGTGCGCACCGTGTGGGGGGAGAGGAACAGCCGCTCCGCGACCGCCTTGCGGCCGAGCCCGGCCACCATGCAGCGCAGCACCTCGCACTCGCGGGGCGTCAGCGACTCCACCAGCCGCTCGCTCTCGCTGCGGTCCCTGCGCGCGGTGGTCAACTCCCGCAGTACGCCGGTGAGGAGGGCGGGCGGCAGGTGCGTCTCGTCGCGCAGCACGCCCCGGACGACCGCGAGCAGCCGTTGCAGCGAGCAGTCCTTGGCCACCCAGCCCCACGCCCCGGCCTGGAGCGCGCGGGCGGCGCTGTGCGGGTCGTCCTTCTCGGCGAGGACCACCGAGCGCACGGCGGGCCGGCCCGCGCGCACCCCGGCGACCAACTCGATGCCGTCCGCGGGGTCCGGCCCGCCCGGCCGGGGCGGGGAAGCCTCGGGGCCGCCCCCGGCGGCCGGGGCGCCCAGCTCGGCGTCGACGAGCATCACGTCGTACCCGCGCCCCTCGGCGGCCGCCCGCTCCAGGGCGCGCAGCGCGGCGGGGCCGCTGCCGGCGGCGGAGACGTCGATGTCCGGCTCGGCCGCGAGGGCCGCCGCGAGCGACTCGGCGAAGATGCGGTGGTCGTCGACCACCAGGACCCGGATGCGCGCCACGAAGACCCCCAGAAGTGGGGGCGGACGACCGCGGGCACGGCGCGCCCGGCGCCGCCGTGGGCCGTCCACCGCCGCGCTCCGGGCGCCGCGCCCGGCTCTCCCGCCCCCTGCGTCGGCACCGGCCCCCGCCGGTGCCGGGCATCAGCGTACGGGCGGGGGCGGCAGGGGGTAGGCGATTCACCGAACTGGTCGTCCCAGATGTTTAGGGTGAGTTTCATGTTCCGTCTTGTGACAGAAGTAGACAAAGAACGTCGCATTCTGCTGAGCGGGCGTCTGCGCCAGGACAACGTGGCGGCATCCGCCGGTCTGCGCGCCCTTCTGACCACCTCCGCCGAGCACGAGACCCCGCTGGAGGTCTGGGCGCTGGACGGCCACGGCGCCGTGGCCGGCGGGCTGACCGGGCGGACCTGGGGGTACTGGCTCCATGTCGACCTGCTCTGGGTCGACGCGCCGCACCGGGGCGCCGGCCTCGGCGCGCGGCTGCTCGCCGAGGCCGAGCGGACGGCCCGCGCCGAGCGCGCCTGCACCCGGTCGCGGCTGGAGACCTGGGACTTCCAGGCTCCGGACTTCTACCGCAAGCAGGGGTACGAGGAGGTCGGCCGGGTCGAGGACTACCCGCCCGGCGTCACCGAGTTCATCCTGGTGAAGCACTTGTGAGCGGGCGCGCGGTCACGGCGCGGCGGGCTCCTCCCGGCGGGCGAACCGCCAGGCGTCGGCGATGATCCCGGCCAGGTCGGTGCGGGCGGGCCGCCAGCCGAGCCGTTCGGCGGCGGTGGCGGCGGAGGCGACGAGGACCGCCGGGTCGCCGCCCCGGCGGGGGGCGGCGGTCTCGGGGACGGGGTGGCCGGTGACCGCGCGGACGGTCTCGATGACCTCGCGGACGGAGAAGCCGTTGCCGTTGCCGAGGTTGCAGATCAGGTGCTCGCCGGGGACGGCGGCGTCCAGGGCCAGCAGATGGGCCTCGGCCAGGTCGGCGACGTGGATGTAGTCGCGGACGCAGGTGCCGTCCGGGGTGGGGTAGTCGTCGCCGTAGACGGAGACCGACGCCCGGCGGCCCAGGGCGACCTGGAGGACGAGGGGGATGAGGTGGGTCTCGGGGGTGTGGCGTTCGCCGTGGTCGCCGTAGGCCCCGGCCACGTTGAAGTAGCGCAGCGAGACGGCGGCCAGGCCGTGGGCGGTGGCCTCGCCGCCGATCATGTGGTCGACGGCGAGCTTGGAGGCCCCGTACGGGTTGGTCGGCGCGGTCGGGGCGGACTCGGTGACGGGGAGGGCGGCCGGTTCGCCGTACGTGGCGGCGGTGGAGGAGAAGACGAGGGTGCGCACCGCGTGGTGGCGCATCGCGGCGAGCAGGGCGGTGGCGCCGCCGACGTTGTTGACCCAGTACTTCTCCGGGTCCACCACGGACTCGCCGACCTGGGAGAACGCGGCGAAGTGGAGGACGCCGTCGTAGGAGGCGTCCAGGTGGCGGGCCGCGTCCTGGACGCGGCCCTCGACGAACGCGGCCCCGGCCGGGACGGCCTCGCGGAAGCCGGTGGAGAGGTCGTCCAGGACGGTCACCGCGTGCCCGGCCTCCAGCAGGTGCTGGGCGACCACGCTGCCGACGTATCCGGCGCCGCCGGTGACCAGGTACTTCTTCGGGGGGGTGCTCACGCGCTCGCTACCTCTCGCAGTCGCTGGGCCGCGGCTTCCGGCGGCACGCCGTCGATGGGGGCGCCCGTGCCGGACTCGGAAGCCGCGAGGTGCTTCAGCTTGCCGGACGCCCGGCGGATGGTGAAAAGCTCCGGGTGCGGCGCGGCCCCGTCCCGTGCGGGCCCGTACGTCTCCGCCCGGCGCCGGGCGGAGACGTACGGGGTCGGCGGCTCGCCGGAGCGGAGGATCCGGCCGGACCGCCGCAGCGGCTCCCGGCAGGTTCGGGGGGACTCCGCCCGCGCGTCCCCGTCCGGCTCCCGCGGGCCGAGGACGCGGCGGCGCGGGCGGAGGCGGACCTCGCGGGGGACGTCCGCGATCCAGTGGCCGGCGGCGCGGACGGCCCGCGCCCCGTCCGCCTCCCCGCGGCCGTCGGCGAGGGTCGTCACGGTCTTCTTCACCAGGGTCCTCCCCCCCCTCTCCCCCGACAGGAACGCCCGCGACCGACCACCGGCGGGGCCGCGGCAGCGGACTCACCGGGCGGCGGGCCCCCGCGCCGCGCACGCCGCCCGCTCCAGCAGCCCCGTACGGGCCGCGAGGGCGGCCGCCTCCAGCCGGGAGCCGACGCCCAGCTTCGCCAGGACCCGCTGGACGTGGGTCCGCGCGGTGCTCGGGGCTATCCGCATCCCGGCCGCGATCAGCCGGGTGTCCTCGCCCTCGGCCACCCGCAGCAGCACCTCGGCCTCGCGCGGGGTGAGCGTCCCGAGCAGCCGCCGCCCCTCGTCGTCGGGCTGGGCCGCCGGGTCGAGCAGCTCGGTGAAGGCCCCCCGCAGCAGTTGCGGGGCGACCGCGCTGTCCCCGGCCCGCGCCCGGAGCATCGCCCGTTCGACGCCCTCGATGCGCTCGTCGTGCCGGACGTACCCCACGGCCCCGGCGGCGAACGCGGCCGCGATCCCGCGCGGACTGGGCACCGGTCCGAGGACCACCACCGCCACCCGCGGGCGCTCCCGGCCGATGCGGACGATCGGGTCGAAGACGCCCGGCGCGGCGGGCGAGGCGGTGCCGAACAGGCAGACGTCGGGGGCCCGGCCGACCACCAGCTCCGCCGCCCCGGACGTCGGCGCGGCCGCCGCGAGCACCCGGTGCCCGCGCAGTCTCAGCGCCGAGGCGAGCGCCTCGGCGAGCAGGCGGTGATCGTCGACCACCATGAGCCGCACGCCCATCGAACAAGCCCCCACATGCCCCTGTACGCCCCGGATACGGCCCCCGGACTCCTGCCCCGGCAAGGTACACGCTCGTTCGGCGGTGCGCGGCCCTTACGCCGGAGAACCCTCCGGAATGCCGAATCCCGCGCCCGCGCGGCCGGCACGCGGCGGCCCCGCCGGTCGGTGGCCGACCGGCGGGGCCGGGTGTGGTGCGCGGTGGTGGCGGGCGGTCAGCCGGCGCGGAAGCCGAGCGCCAGGTAGAGCTTCTTGTCGGCGTCGGAGCCGCGGCGCTCGCTGATGAGCGTCTTGGACTTGAACAGCCGCCCCTGGGAGTAGAGGACTTCGGAGTGGTCGGCGGTGAACCGCGTCTCCGCGTCCCGGACGGCCTCGTCGCTCGGGTTCTCCATCAGCAGGGTCTGCTCGAACGTCTCGCCGTCGATGGAGACGATCTGGCCGCCCTTGTCGTACGGGGGCTCCTTGTACGCGATGACGTTGGAGCCGTCCATGCGGAGCGGGAGCAGGGTGTAGCGGTCGCCCGCGTCCGCCCGGCCGCCGAGCAGCTTGCCGGTGGTGAGGTCGAAGGCGACGATCTCGTTGGTGCTGCCGTACTCCCCGGTCCCGTCGTGCTCCTCGGTCGGCAGGTAGAGCCGGTTGCCGCCGACGGCGACGTGCCGGCACTGCTCGACGTCGGTGGAGCCGCAGCGCGCCGCGTAGTTGTCGGCGTCGGCGGGGATGCGCACGATCAGCTTGCCGGTCTTCGCGTCGATCGAGAAGAAGTCGGAGATGCCGCTGCCGTCGCCGGCGGTCTCGCCGACGTCGGCCGCGACGACCAGCGGCTTGGTGGAGACGATGGAGGCGTACTCGACGCCGGCGGGCATCTGGAACGACGACAGCGGTGCGCCGGTCGTCGGGTTCAGCGTCTGGATGCTGAGCTGGGGGCTGTCGTAGGTGCCGCACTTGCGGACCACGGCGAGTCCTTCGCCGCCTCCGTAACCGGTGTCGTAGCAGCCGTCCGCGCCGACCTTCGGCTTCCACAGCTCGGCGCCGTCGGCCAGCCTGAAGGCCGCGCCGCCCCGCGTGCCGCCCGCGGCGACGGTGGTCCCGCTGAGCGTGACCTCCTCGAAGCGGACCTGCTCGTCGCCGCCGGTGGAGGCGGTGACGCCCTTGCTCCACAGCAGCTTGCCGGCCTTGAGGTCGAGCACGCCGACCTGGTTGCACTGGGGGTACTTGTTCTCCGCGGTGGCCTTGGACTCCTCGAAGAGGATGGCCGTCTTGTAGTCCTTGCTCATGTGCCGGGAGGCGGCGCAGACCTCGCCGCCCAGCGGCACGGTCCAGAGCTTGGTCCCCTTGTCCGCGTCGTAGCCGGTGACCTCGCTGACGCCGCTCTTGACGTACGCCTTGTCCGTGAGCCAGGAGCCCTTGACCGAGGTGATCTCGGCGACCTTCGGCTCCGGGAGCTGGAAGGCCACCGTGGAGCGGGTGGTGGCGGGCGCCTTCTCGACGCCTCCGGCCAGGCCGTCGCCCCCGCCGCCCTTGGCCTCGCCGCCCGTTCCGCCGCCGGAGGAGGACGCCTCCGGGGTGTCCGGGTCGCCGGAGGCGGAGTAGACGACGCCGCCGCCGATGATCAGCGCCACGGCGACGGCCGCGGCGAGGATGATCCGCGTCTGGGTGCTGGTCCTCCTGCCGCCGGCCGGCTGCGGGGCCCCGTGCTGCGGGTGCATCGGCTGGGTGGGGTAGCCGTAGGCCTGCTGGGGCGGGCCGCCGGGGCCCTGCGGGTAGCCGTAGCCGGGCGGGGGGCCCTGCGGGTAGCCGTAGCCGTCGGGGAGCGGTGCGGGCTGGGTGGGGTAGCCGCTCTGCGGCGGCGGGCCCGCGGGGCTCCCGGCGGGCGGGGTCGCCGGGGCGGCCGGGGGCTGCTTGGCGAGCGGGTCCGCGGGCGGCGGGGTCGGTGCGCCGAAGCCGCCGGGCGGCGGGTCCTGCGGCGCGCCGAAGCCGCCGGAGGGCGGGCCGGGCGGCGTCGGGGGGGTGTGGGGCGGCTCGTTGGGCGGCTGGGTCATGGCGTGCGTACCTCGGAAGACGAAGGGGGCAGGGGGCGCGTGCGGCCGGAGGGGGCCGGACGCGGTCGGAAGCCGTCGTGGACCGTCACTTGCTGTACACCAGCAGGGTGGTCTGCTCCAGCTCCTCCTTGTCGTTGCTCGCGCTCACGCGCTCGCTGAAGACGAAGGAGCGGCCGCCCCGGTAGGCGACCTGGGCCGTGAAGAAGCCGTTCTCGATCCGGCCGGCCGACTCCGGGTGCTGGAGCAGGGTGGTGGGCTTCCCGCCGGTCGCCGGGAGGGCCATGATCGCGCCGCTCGCGTCGTACGTGGGCCGCAGGTAGAGCAGGACGCGGCCGCCCTCCACGCGCAGCGGCCGCAGGACGCGCTCGGCCGGGGCGGACGCCTCCCACTTGGGCTTGCCGGTGTTCAGGTCGAAGGCGACGACCTTGTTCGTCCGGGCGGACCCGCCGCTGTCCTCCTTGGTCCCGACGTAGAAGGTGTCGGCGTCAACGGCCATGCCGCCGCACCCTTCCAGGTTGGCGCCGAAGATCGAGAAGTCGCGTCCGCAGTCGATGCCGAGGGTGTCGCCCTTGGCGGGGGTGATCTGGGAGCGGAGCTTGCCGGCGGGGGTGAGCGCCGCGATCGACCACTGGTCCTTCTCCTTCCGGGTGAAGGAGACGACCACCGGGTTCACCGAGTAGACCTTGCCGACCTCCCAGCCGCGCGGCGGCCGGTAGGTCCACTTGACCTTGCCGGTGGCGGGGTCCAGCTCCTCCACCTGGTGCTGCGGGTTCTTGATGTCGTCGGTGCGGCAACTGGCCGCGGCGATCAGCTTCTCGCCGCCGGCGAAGGCGAAGCGCTTGCAGATGCCCGAGGGGTTGCCGAACAGCTCCTTGCCGTCGCTGACGCGGTAGGCGTTGGAGTTGCCGGTACGGCCGACGGTGACGGTGTTCTGGCTGATGGCCAGGCCGATGTCGGACATCAGGTCCCAGGTGCCGTTCTGCTTGACCGTCTTCTTCCAGCCGGCCTTGCCGGTGGTGAGGTCGACCATCTGGAGGACCGAGCAGTCGGACCGGTCCGTGGTGCCGTCCTTCACCCCGATGACGATCTTGCCGTCGGCGGTCGCCGAGTGGGGGGTGGCGCACACGTCGGCGGGGAGCGGCAGGGTCCACTTCCGCTTGCCGTCGGCGACGGAGTAGGCCGAGACGCTGCGGTAGACGGCCTTGACGATCAGGTCGTCGACGAACCAGGGGCCCTGTACGGGGGCGGTGTTGCGCGGCAGGTCGATGTCGTTCTTCTGGAGCCAGGCGACCTTGGCCTCGCCGGGCTTGCGCCCGGCGTTGAGGTCGTCGTCCCCCGGTCGGCCGTCGCCGGTGCCGTCGCCCTCGTCGACCGTCGGGGAGGCGCTGGGGGCCTCGGAGCCGGCGGTGGGGCCGGCGACCGGCTGCTTCGGGTCGTCGTCGCCGCTCACCGCGAACCAGACGCCCGCCCCGGCGGCGAGGACCACGGCGAGCGCGGCCGCGACGACGACGCCGGTCCGGCCCCGGAGGAAGCCGCCGCCGGAGCCCGGTGCGCCGGGGTGCTGCTGCGGGTGGCCGAGACCGGGGTGCGGCGGCTGCCCGTAGGGGCCGGGCTGCTGGGCGTACGGGCCCGGCGCCTGCTGCCCGTACGGGCCGGGCTGCTGCGGGTAGCCGTAGCCGGGGCCGGACGCGGGGGGCGTCTGCGGGTAGCCGTAGCCGGGCGCGGGCGTCTGGGGGGCGCCGTACGCCGGGGCGGCGGGGGGCGGTCCGGCCGGGGGCCGCGGCGGGCCCTGGGGCGGCTGAGGAGTCCCCGGCGGCGGCTCCTGCGGGTCCCCGAAGCCTCCCTGCGGAGGTTGCTGGCTGGGCGGCTGGCTCATCAGCACGTCCCCCTTCGTGCGGGCCGGTGTCCGATCCGGTCTCCCCCGCGATTCCGGAAGGGCAATCCCCCGGAAAGGAGCGAATCGGGCATGGCGTCCGCGGTGTTGCGACAGTCGGGCGGGGGTTCTTTGTACCACCCGCCCGCCATCGAACACCGGAGCGGACCGTCCCCTGTTCCCAAGGGAGAACCGCCTTGTGATGCCTCCGTTACGCCCCGGCCGGAGGTGACGGACGGTCAGCCGGGGCGGGGGGCGCCGAACGCGCTCAGGCGTCCTCGGCCAGCTCCAGCCAGCGCATCTCCAACACGTCGCGCTCGGTGACGAGATCGCGCAGCTCGGCGTCGAGCTTGGCGACCTTCTCGAAGTCCGTCGCGTTGTCCGCGATCTGCGCGTGCAGCGAGGTCTCGCGGGTGGAGAGCTTGTCGAGCTGCCGCTCGACCTTCTGCAACTCCTTCTTCGCCGCGCGGCTGGCCTGCGCCGAGACGGCCGGGGCGGCGGCGGGCGCCGGACGGGGCGCGGCGGCCGAGGGGGTGGCCTCCTCCTCCATCCGCTGCCTGCGCTCCAGGTACTCCTCGATGCCGCGCGGCAGCATCCGCAGGGTGCGGTCCCCGAGGAGGGCCATCACCCGGTCCGTGGTGCGCTCGATGAAGAACCGGTCGTGGGAGATCACGATCATCGAGCCGGGCCAGCCGTCGAGCAGGTCCTCCAACTGGGTCAGGGTCTCGATGTCGAGGTCGTTGGTGGGCTCGTCGAGGAAGAGGACGTTGGGCTCGTCCATCAGGAGCCGCAGGATCTGGAGCCGGCGGCGCTCCCCGCCGGAGAGGTCCCCGACCGGCGTCCACTGCTTCTCCTTGGTGAAGCCGAACTGCTCGCAGAGCTGACCGGCGGTCATCTCGCGGCCCTTGCCGAGGTCGACCCGGTCGCGCACCTGCTGGACGGCCTCCAGGACCCGCAGGGTCGGCTTCAGCTCGTGCACCTCCTGGGAGAGGTAGGCCAGCTTGACGGTCCTGCCGACGACGATCTTCCCGGCGGCGGGCTGCGTCTCGCCCTGGGTGCGGGCGGCCTCGGCCAGCGCGCGCAGCAGGGAGGTCTTGCCCGCGCCGTTGACGCCGACGAGGCCGATGCGGTCGCCGGGGCCGAGCTGCCAGGTGAGGTGGGTGAGCAGCGTCTTGGGCCCGGCCTGGACGGTGACGTCCTCCAGGTCGAACACGGTCTTGCCCAGGCGGGCGTTGGCGAACTTCATCAGCTCGCTGGTGTCGCGCGGCGGCGGCACGTCGGCGATCAGCTCGTTGGCGGCCTCGATGCGGTAGCGCGGCTTGGAGGTGCGCGCGGGCGCGCCCCGGCGCAGCCAGGCCAGCTCCTTGCGCATCAGGTTCTGCCGCTTGGACTCCTCGGTGGCGGCGATGCGCTCGCGCTCGGCGCGGGCGAAGACGTAGTCGCTGTAGCCGCCCTCGTACTCGTGGACGGCGCCCCGCTGGACGTCCCACATGCGGGTGCAGACCTGGTCGAGGAACCACCGGTCGTGGGTGACGCAGACGAGGGCGGAGCGGCGGGCGCGCAGATGGCCGGCCAGCCAGGAGATGCCCTCGACGTCGAGGTGGTTGGTGGGCTCGTCGAGGACGATGAGGTCCTGTTCGGCGATGAGGAGCTTGGCCAGCGCGATCCGGCGGCGCTCGCCGCCGGAGAGGGGGGCGATCACGGTGTCGAGGCCGTGCTCGAAGCCGGGGAGGGCGAGGCCGCCGAAGAGGCCGGTCAGCACGTCGCGGATCTTGGCGCTGCCCGCCCACTCGTGGTCGGCGAGGTCCCCGATGACCTCGTGGCGGACGGTCGCCTTCGGGTCGAGGGAGTCGTGCTGGGTGAGGACGCCGAGGCGCAGCCCGCCGTTGTGGGTGACGCGGCCGGTGTCGGCGTCCTCCAGCTTGGCGAGCATCCGGATGAGGGTCGTCTTGCCGTCGCCGTTGCGGCCGACGACGCCGATCCGGTCGCCCTCGGAGACCCCGAGGGATACGCCGTCGAGCAGGGCACGGGTGCCGTACACCTTGCTGACCTGCTCGACATTGACCAGATTGACGGCCATTTCACTCCTGTCCGGGGGGTTGATCGACCTTTCCAGGGTACGGCGCGGTGGCGGGGGTCCGGTTCGCGCGGCCTCGGGTGCGCACCGCGGGCGCGTCCGGCTCCCCGTACGCACGGGACGGCGTGCACCGGCCCGTGCGGGGCCACGGGCCGCCGGCCCGTGGCCGAGGACGGCCGGGGCGGGCGGGGCGACCCGCGGCAGGTCGACGCGGCGGTCGGGTGGACGGGCGTCGCGCCGGACGGTTCGCGCACCCGTGCCGCCGCGGGGGCGGAGCCGCGCGGGCCGGGGCGGGGCCCCGCCCGCGCGACCGTGCGCACAGCGGCGCGCGGGCGGGCGTACGGACGTACGGGCGTCAGACCACCCGCGCGCCCGGCGCGGGCGAGACGGCGAGGCGGGTGTCGCGGCACGTGCCGGAGGCGGCCAGCGCCTCGGCGACCCGGCGGCCGGCGTCCTCGTCCGGGACCAGGAACGCCGTGGTCGGCCCGGAGCCGGAGACCAGGGCGGCCAGGGCCCCCGCCTCCGTGCCCGCGCCCAGGGTCGCGGCGAGGGAGGGGCGCAGGGAGAGCGCGGCCGCCTGGAGGTCGTTGCCGAGGGAGGCCGCGAGCGCGTCCGCGTCGCCCGCGCGCAGGGCGGCCAGGAGCGCGGGCGAGGCGGCCGGCTCGGGGATCTCCGCGCCGGCGGTGAGCCGGTCGAACTCCCCGTACACCGCGGGCGTGGAGAGCCCGCCGTCCGCGACCGCGAAGACCCAGTGGAACGCGCCGCCGACCTCGATCGGCACCAGCTTCTCGCCGCGCCCGGTGCCGAGCGCGGCCCCGCCGACCAGGCTGAAGGGGACGTCGCTGCCCAGGTCGGCGCAGAGCGCGAGGAGCTCGTCGCGGCTCGCGCCGGTCCCCCACAGGGCGTCGCAGGCGACCAGGGCGGCGGCCCCGTCGGCGCTGCCGCCCGCCATGCCGCCCGCGACGGGGATGTCCTTGGCGATGTGGAGGTGGACGGCGGGCTCGACGCCGTACCGCTCGGCCAGGGCGCGGGCGGCGCGGGCGGCGAGGTTGGTGGCGTCCAGCGGGACGCGCGCGGCGTCGGGGCCGGAGCAGGTGATCGTGAGGGCGTCCGCCGGGGCGGCGGTCACCTCGTCGTGGAGGCCGACGGCGAGGAAGACGTTGGCCAGGTCGTGGAAGCCGTCGGGGCGGGCGGCGCCCACGGCGAGCTGGACGTTGACCTTGGCGGGGACGCGGACGGTGACGGCGGCGCTCACGCGGACGCCTCCGGCCGGTGCTCGGCGATCGCGGCGAACTCCTCCACCGTCAGCGCCTCGCCGCGCGCCTGCGGGGAGACCCCGGCGGCGACGAGCGCGGCCTCGGCGGCGGGCGCGGACCCGGCCCAGCCGGACAGGGCCGCGCGCAGCGTCTTGCGGCGCTGGGCGAAGGCGGCGTCCACGACCGCGAAGACCTCGGCGCGGCTCGCGGTGGTGGCGACGGGCTCGGTGCGCCGGACGAGGGAGACGAGCCCGGAGTCGACGTTGGGGGCGGGCCAGAAGACGGTGCGGCCGATGGACCCGGCGCGCTTGACCTCCGCGTACCAGTTGGCCTTCACCGACGGCACGCCGTAGACCTTGCTGCCGGGGCGGGCGGCCAGCCGGTCGGCGACCTCGGCCTGGACCATGACGAGGGTGCGCTCGATGCTGGGGAAGCGCTCCAGCATGGTGAGCAGGACCGGCACGGCCACGTTGTACGGGAGGTTCGCCACCAGGGCGGTGGGGGCCGGGCCGGGCAGCTCGGAGACCAGCATCGCGTCGGAGTGGACGAGGGCGAAGCGGTCGGCGCGCCCCGGCATCCGGGCCTCCACCGTGGCCGGCAGCGCGGCGGCGAGCACGTCGTCGATCTCCACCGCCACGACCCGGTCCGCCGCCTCCAGCAGGGCCAGGGTCAGCGAGCCGAGGCCGGGCCCGACCTCGACGACGACGTCGTCCGGGCGGACCTCGGCCGTGCGCACGATGCGGCGGACGGTGTTGGCGTCGATGACGAAGTTCTGACCGCGCTGCTTGGTGGGGCGTACGCCCAGCTTCGCGGCCAGGTCGCGGATGTCTGCGGGGCCCAGGAGGGCGTCGGGCTCTGTGCTGCTCACCCGGTAAGCCTACGGGCTGCCCCGCCGTCCCCGGCGGGCGCACGACGACGGCTCCGGGGCCGGTCAGAAGTCGAAGGCGCGGGCGGTGTTCGCGTGGACGGCGCCGGCCAGCGCGTCCTCGTCCAGGCCCTTGACCTCGGCCATGGCGCGGAGCGTGACGGGGATGAGGTAGGGCGCGTTGGGCCGTCCCCGGTAGGGGGCCGGGGTGAGGAAGGGCGCGTCCGTCTCGACCAGGACCAGCTCCACCGGGGCGGCGGCGAGCGCGTCGCGCAGCGGCTGGGCGTTCTTGAAGGTCACGTTGCCCGCGAAGGACATGAAGTACCCGGCGCGGGCGCAGATCCGGGCCATCTCGGCGTCGCCGGAGTAGCAGTGGAACACGGTGCGCTCGGGCGCGCCCGCGTCCGCCAGGACCCGCAGCACGTCCGCGTGCGCGTCGCGGTCGTGGATGACCAGGGCCTTGCCGTGCCGCTTGGCGATCTCGATGTGGGCCCGGAAGGACTCCTCCTGGGCGGCGACGCCCTCGGGTCCGGTCCGGAAGAAGTCCAGGCCCGTCTCCCCGACGCCGCGTACGTGGTCGAGGGCGGCCAGCGCGTCGATCTCCGCCAGCGCCTCGTCCAGCGCCGCCCTGCCGCCGGGTTCCCGCGCCCCCTGCCGAGCGGTGCCGTCGGCGCCCTCGACGTACCCGTGGACGATGCGCGGGGCCTCGTTGGGGTGGAGGGCGACCGAGGCGTGGACGGCGGGGTGGGCGGCCGCGGTCTCGGCGGCCCAGCGGGAGCCGGCGACGTCGCAGCCCACCTGCACCACCGTGGTGACGTTCACGGCGGCGGCCCGCGCCAGCGCCTCCTCGACGGTGGAGTCCTGCATGTCCAGGTGGGTGTGGGAGTCGGCGACCGGAACCCGCAGGGGCTCGGGCAGCGGCGGGGCTTCGGTACGGCTCATGCCGACGATCGTACGAGGGCCCGTCACACCGGCGTACGACGGCACGGGCGCGGAGTGCTCCCCGCGCGCACCGGCGGCGCGGGCGCGGTCCATACTCCCGGCGCGGGCACGGTCCACGCTCCCGGCGCGGGCTCGGTGCACGCTCCTCGGGCGCACCGGCGGCGCGGGCGCGAGCACGTTCCCGTCCCTTCGCCCCTCCGCGACGCGCACCGCGCCTGGCCCGGACTCGTTCCGACTCTCCGGGCTCCGGCGCTCCGCCTCTTCGGCGTTCCGGCGCTCCGGGCTCCGGCCTCCGTCTCAGCCGCGGTGGAACGGGCGGAAGAGGCCGGACAGCCGCCGGTGGCGATCCGGGGCGCCGGCGGCGACCGGCACCGCGCTGCCCTCCCCGGCCGGCGCCGAGCCCTCCTCCCCGGCCCGATCCGGGCGGGCTCCCCCGGCCGGTTCCGGGCGGGCGGCGGCCCGCTGCGCCAGGAGCCGCTGGACGTCGGCGACCCGCCCCTCCCGCATGATGCGCACCACGTGCCCGTCGCAGTTGGCGCAGGTGGGCGTGGAGAGCGGCGACGGCACCCGCTCGCCGCCGGCCCGGTAGACGACGTACGGGCGGCCGTGGACGTCCACGCGGTGCTCGATCTCGTACGCCTGCTCCCAGCCGTGGCCGCACCTCATGCAGGCGAAGGCGTACGCCTCGTGAACCGTGGTCGCTGCGATCTCGCTCATGCCCGATCCTCCTCGTCCGCCGCCCGCGCGCTCCCCCGTGTCCGTGCGCGTGCCCCGGTCCGCCCGCCCAGGACGGTCGCGTCCGCCCGTGGCGGGTGGGCGCCGGTGGCCCGTCCCTTCCAGTGGACACCCGCGCGCGGACGGTCGCACGAGCTGCCGGACGCGCCCGCGCGGAAAAACGAGCCTCCCCGAATGCGCCGGGCCCGTCACGCGAATGCGCTCGCGCACCACCACCGGCCACCCCCGCGATTTCCCGCATTTCCCGCGCTTTCCACGACCGCGCTCCATGAATTCAGTATTCAATTGAATACGAAATTTCCACAGGCACAGCACGTCGAGTTGCGGGGTCCTCCTTCCTGACATTCACTTAATACGTACGTCAACCCGATTTCCCACACAGGACGGGGAACCATCCATGTACACCACGGACAAGACCGCCACCGACATCGACGTCGACCTGGAAGCCGCACTCAACCCCGGCGAGGTCGAGGGCTTCTACCGCGACTCGCGTGAATGCGCCTTCCTCGCGCTCCTCGCGGGCGGCGGCGCTCTCCTGCTCTCGCCTCCGACCCCGCGCCCGAAGAAGGGCTAGTCGTCGGCATATGGACCAGACACATGCCTCGTCCCCTTTGGCGGGCGCCGTGCATGACCTGGCAACAGAGGTGGTCCTCGCTCTTCGGAGCGGGGACCACCTCGCCACGGTGTGCGGCGCGGCGGGAATCGACGAGGAGAACCGGACCCAGATCGCCGCGGTGCGGGTCATCGGGGCCGACCTCCTGCTGCCCAGCGTCCTCAGCGGCCGCCATCCCCATCCGGGCGACGTGGCCGTCCTCGACCGGGCGGTGCGCGAATTCCCGCCCACGCCCGACGCTCCGGCCGCCACGGCCTGGAGCCACTGGCACATGATCTCCACGCTCCAGCGGGTCGCCGCCCCGACCGCGGGCGCGGCCGGCGCGTTCAAGGAGCCCGACGCCGCCTGGCTGGAGGGCGCCCCCTGGCAGGCGTTCACCCACCAGCTCTCGGTCCTCGCCCCGCTCGCCGTCCCCGCCGCCCCCTCGGCCGTGCGGCGGGCCGCGTCGGCGCGGGCCGTCGACCTCTCGCGCGGCTTCGTCCGCGCGGTCCGGCGGCGCGACTGGCTCCAGGCGGCGGGCGCGGGCCGCTGGCTCGCGGCGATCGGCGGCGAACCGGCGACGCTCGGGCTGGAGCGCGGCCTGGACTTCGTCGAGCTGATGGGCGGCGGCGACCCCCGCGTCGCGCTCCACGCGCGGGCGGCCCGGATGATGGCCGAGGCGAGGGCGCGGTGACGGCGACCGCCACCGAGGACCCGCGGCACACCGCCGCCGGGGCCGCCGCGCTCGCCGTCCTCCCCGGCGTGCTGCGCGCGGCCCTCGACTGGACCGGCGCCCACCGCGCCGGCTTCGCGCTCCCCGCCGACGTCCTGGACGCCCACACCCAGGTCAACGCCACGCTCAAACCCCTGGGCGAGCTGGCCCAGTTGTGCTCCACGATCCACCGCGCCACCGCCCCCGGCGCCCCGGAGCACGAGGCGGCCGGGGATCTCGTCGCGTACGCCTGGGAGCAGGTGGAGGCGGGCGACCTGCTCCTGGAGCTGCTGCGCACCGAGCCGTTCGCCGCCTACCCGTACGAGATCTACGCCGCCTTCGCCGGGCACGGGCTGCGCCACGAGGGCTTCGAGCGCCTGGCCGCCCCGCTCACCGCGACCCGCGCCTGGGCCCACACCGAGCAGCAGGCCAACCGGCAGCTCGGCCTGGTCAACTCCGAGCGGCGGGTGGGGGTGCTGCCCCACACCGACGCCGGGGCGGTGCTGGCGCGGACCTGGCTGGGCGGGCTGCCGGAGCCGTGGACGTTCGAGGGCCCCTCGGGCTACGCGCTGACCCACGCCGTCTTCCACCTCACCGACTGGGGGCGGATGCCCGACCGGGTCCCCGACCGGATCGACGCCTACCTGCGCACCTGGCTGCCCGCCTGGGCCGACGGCTGCCTGGAGAGCGGCCAGTGGGACCTCACCGGCGAACTGCTCGCGGTGGCCGCCTCGCTGCCGGGAGAGCCGCCCCTGGCCCTGCTGGACGCCGTCTGGCCGCCGCTCGCCGACGTCCAGCACCCCGGCGGCTGCGTCCCCGAGACCGGCCCGCCGGCGCGCGGGGACGCCCAGGGCGACCCGTACCCCTTCATCGACTGCTACCACTCCACGCTCGTGACGGCCTTCGCCGCCGCCCTGTCCCTGCGGTCGCTGCGGGCGGCCGGCGGCGACGGCCCCGACGGCGGCCCCGGCCGGGAAAGGGGGGCCGCGTGAGCGGCGTCCAGCAGATCCACGAGGTCGGGGCGAAGGCCCTGGGCTGGCTGTACGAGCACCGGGAGGGCTTCCGGCTGGAGGCCGACCCGGACCCGGAGACCGGGGTGCTGGACCGGTTCAAGCCGCTGGGCGAGCTGGCCCTGATCGGGAAGGTCATCTTCCGCGAGGGCGTGGCCGGCTCCCAGCAGTCCGCGCTCGCGCACAAGCTGCTCGACCACGCCTGGCACGAGCTGCTCGGTTCCGGGGCGCGCCTGCTGGAGGGGCAGCGGCGCGAACCGCTCTCCCCGATCCCGCTGGAGGTCTACGTACCGTTCCGGGAGCTGGGCTACCGCCAGCCCGAGCTGGAGACCGCGATCCGGCTCAACCACCGGCTGGCCAGTTGGGCGGCGCTGGAGGTGCTGCCGGTGCGGCGGCTGGGGCTGAGCGCCATCGAGCGGCGCTTCGGCGTGGAGCCGAGCACCCCCGAGACCGCGGCGCTGGCCCGGACCTGGTTGGCCCGGCGGCCCGAGCCGTGGACGGTCGAGGGGCACATCGGCTACGACATCACGCACACGGTGTTCCACCTGACCGACTGGGGCGAGCGGCCCGATGGGCTCCCCGCCGACGTGGCGGACTACCTGGCGCTGTGGCTCCCGGCGTGGCTGGACGACTGGCTCGACCTGGGGCGCTGGGACCTGCTGGGCGAGCTGCTGGTGGTCGACGCCTGCCTGCCCGCCCCGACCCTGGACGCCGCCGCCTGGCAGGGGTTCGCGCAGGCCCAGCAGCCGGACGGGGCGATGCCGGTGGTGGGCGGGATGCCGGAGGGGGACGAGGAGGCGGTGTTCGACCTCGTCTACCACCCGACGCTGGTCGCCGCGTTCGCCTCCGCGCTCGCGCTCTCCCGCGCCCTGTCCGACCTCAGCTCCCCGGCCCCGGCGTGACGGACGTGACCGCGCCGCGGGTGGACGCCCCCGGCGACCCGGCCACCGCCCGCCTGCTCGCCGAGGCGGCCCGCGCGGTCGACGCCCCGGACCTGGTGCTCGCGGTCAGCCGGGGCGGCGTCCGCACCGTCCACCGGGGCGGCGGGGCGCGGCCGGGCCCGGTCCCCCGCGAGCGGCTGCGCTACGAGCTGGGCTCGGCCTCGAAGCCGTACACCGGGCTGCTGCTGGCCCGGCTGGTCGCCCAGGGCCGGGTGCGGTACGAGGACCGGGCGGCGGACCTGCTGGCGCCGGGCCTCCCGGTGCACCCCTCGGTGCGCCGGATCACCCTGCGCCATCTGCTCACCCACACCTCGGGGCTGCCCGGCCTGCCCGCCGACTTCTACCCGCAGGCCGTCCCCCGCTGGACCACCGCCCCCTACGGCGGCTACCCGGCCGACCGGGTGGTCCGGGCCTTCCTGCGGGCCCGCCCGCGCCACCGCCCCGGCACCCGCTGGCACTACTCGAACTTCGCCGTCTCGGTCCTCGGCCACACCCTCGCGGCGGCCACCGGGACCCCGTGGGAGGTCCTGCTGCACCAGCAGGTGCTGGCCCCGCTGCACCTGGACGCCACCCGGCTGCGCCCCGGCCCGGACGGCACGGACGCGGTCGGCCACCACCGCGACGGCACGCCGGTGCCGGCGCTGGACGCCGGCGGCTTCACGGCGGCGGGCGCGGTCCGCTCGACCCCCCTGGACCTGCTCACGTTCCTGGAGGCGCACCTGGGCGCCCCCGGCGGCCCCGAGCCCCTGTGGGACCCCACCCTGGCCGCCGCGCTCGCGGACGTGCGGCGGCCCGTGCTGCGCCGGGGGTGGCGGCACGCGCACACCCACACGCTGACGTGGTTCCAGCACCCGACCCCGTACGGCCCCGCCCTCTTCCACGCCGGGGCGACGCCGGGCCAGCAGGCGTTCCTGGGCTTTCGCCCGGACACCGGGCTCGCGGTGGCGGCGACGGCGACGCGGCGGGTGCACCTGCGGGACACCTTCGTGGCGACGGCGTACGGGCTGCTGACCGGCGCGCCGTAGGGCGCCTACGGCTTCGGCGCGGCCTTCTCCGCGTTCTTCGCCGCGACGACCGCGTCGAACACCTCGCGCTTGGGCAGCCCCGCGGCGGCGGCGACGGCGGCGATGGCCTCCTTGCGCCGCTCCCCCGCCTCCTCGCGCACCCGCACCCGCCGCACCAGCTCCTCGGCGTCCAGCCCCTCGTTCCCGGCGTCGGCGGCGCCCTCGACGACGACGGTGATCTCGCCGCGCACCCCGTCGGCCGCCCACACGGCCAGCTCGCCCAGCGGGCCGCGCTTGACCTCCTCGTACGTCTTGGTCAACTCCCGGCACACCGCCGCCCGCCGCTCCGCGCCGAAGACCTCGGCCATCGCGGCGAGGGTGTCGTCGAGCCGGTGCGGCGCCTCGAAGAAGACCATCGTGCGGCGCTCTCCGGCGACCTCGCGGAGCTTGCCGAGCCGTTCGCCGGCCTTGCGGGGCAGGAAGCCCTCGAAGCAGAACCGGTCCACCGGCAGCCCGGAGAGCGCGAGCGCGGTGAGCACCGCGCTCGGTCCGGGGACGGCGGTGACCCTGATGTCCCGCTCCACGGCGGCGGCCACCAGCCGGTAGCCGGGGTCGGAGACGGACGGCATCCCGGCGTCCGTCACGAGCAGCACCCGCGCGCCGCCGGCCAGCGCCTCGACCAGCTCCGGCGTCCGGGCGGACTCGTTGCCCTCGAAGTAGGAGACGACACGCCCCGAGGTGTGGACGCCGAGCGCCTGGGTGAGCCGGCGCAGCCGCCGGGTGTCCTCGGCGGCGACGACGTCGGCCCGTTCCAGTTCGGCGGCGAGGCGCGGCGGGGCGTCCGCCACGTCACCGATGGGGGTCCCTGCGAGCACGAGCGTTCCAGTCGTTCCAGTCACATCAGCCATCCTCGCAGCACGAGCAGCGCGCTTCGCACGGATGCGTTCCCTACGATGGCGCGGTGACGAGTACCGCACCCGAAACCCAGCGGGGCCAGGACGCCGGGGACCCGCACGGCGACGAGCCGCCCTCCTGGCAGCGGCGGCTGCGCCGATTCGGCCATGTCCCCCGGCCGGAGACCTCGCTCCGCGACCGGCTGGACCCGCCGTACACCCGGCCCGGCCGGCAGCTCTGGTCCGTGCTCGCCGTCCCCCCGCAGACGGCGGAGCGGCTGGTGCGGTGGTCGGCCTGGGGCGGGCCGCTCCTGGTCGCGCTGGTGGCGGGCCTGCTGCGCTTCTGGCGCCTGGACCAGCCGCACGCGGTGATATTCGACGAGACGTACTACGCGAAGGACGCGTGGTCGCTGGTCAACCAGGGGTACGAGGGGTCCTGGCCCAAGGACGTCGACAAGCTGATCCTGAAGGACCCGTCCACGGTGCCCGTCCCGACCGATCCGGGCTATGTGGTGCACCCGCCGGTCGGCAAGTGGATCATCGGGTTCGGTGAGCAGTTGTTCGGTTTCACGCCGTTCGGCTGGCGGTTCATGGTGGCGGTGCTGGGCACGGTCTCGGTGCTGCTGCTGTGCCGGATCGGGCGGCGGCTGTTCCGTTCCACGTTCCTGGGATGCCTGGCGGGCCTGCTGCTCGCGGTGGACGGCCTGCACTTCGTGATGAGCCGCACCGCGCTGCTCGACCTGATCGTCATGTTCTTCGTGCTGGCCGCCTTCGGCTGCCTGGTCGCCGACCGCGACCACGCCCGGCGCACCCTCGCCGGCGCGCTGCCGGTGGACGGTTCGGGGGTGCTGCGCCCGGACGCCGACGTCGCGGAGACCCTGCGCCTGGGGTGGCGGCCGTGGCGGATCGCGGCGGGCGTGCTGCTGGGCCTGGCCTGCGCCACGAAGTGGAACGGGCTCTACGTCCTGGCCGCGTTCGGGCTGATGACGGTGGTGTGGGACGTCGGCGCGCGCCGCACGGCGGGCGCGGTGCGGCCGTACGCGGCGGTGCTGCGCCGGGACCTGGTGCCCGCGTTCGTCTCCACGGTCCCGGTGGCGATCTGCACGTACCTCGTGTCGTGGACCGGCTGGATCGTCACGGACAAGGGCTACTACCGCACCTGGGCGGCCACCGAGGGCAAGGACTCCGCCTGGAGCTGGCTGCCGGACTGGCTGCGGAGCCTGTGGCACTACGAGACCCAGGTCTACGACTTCCACGTCGGCCTGACGTCCGGTCACACCTACGAGTCGAACCCGTGGAGCTGGCTCGTCCTGGGCCGCCCGGTCTCCTACTTCTACGAGGAGCGGACCGGCTGCCAGGAGTCGGCGACCGGCAAGTGCGCCAGCGAGGTCCTCGCCATCGGCACCCCGCTGCTGTGGTGGACGGCGTGCTTCGCCCTGGCGTACGTGGTGTGGCGCTGGCTGTTCCGCCGCGACTGGCGGGCGGGCGCGATCGCCTGCGGCGTGGCGGCGGGCTGGCTGCCCTGGTTCTTCTACCAGGAACGGACGATCTTCCTCTTCTACGCGGTCGTGTTCGTGCCGTTCCTCTGCCTGGCCGTGACGATGATGATGGGCGCGATGCTGGGCCCGGCGGCCCGCACGGAACCCGGCCGGGAGCTCCACGACCCCGTCGCCGAGCGCCGCCGCACGCTGGGCGCGATCGCGGTGGGCGTGCTGGTGCTGCTGATCGTCTGGAACTTCATCTACTTCTGGCCGCTGTACACCGGGGCCTCCCTCCCGGAGGACCTGTGGCGCGACCGGATGTGGTTGGACACCTGGGTGTAGCTGGGGGAACGGCGGGTCCGGCGCCTGATGGTGTCGGGCCCGCCGTTGTCGTTGGTGGCGGTTGTCGGTGCCCTGGGCCGTCCGTCGACGGGCCAGGACGGACCACGGGGCGTCGCAGAGCATGGCCCCGCTCGCCTGTGAGGAGTGCTGACGCCGCTCATCCCGGCAGACCTTCCTTTCGGGCGACCACCGCACCGTGGCCTCCCCCTCTGACCGCTGCCGCGGCCGCACCCCTGGATCGGCAACGAGCCGCCACAGGGCCGTTGTTCCGCGGCCGGGCCCACTTCTCGCAGGCCGGCAGGGGAGAGAGCCGCGGCACGGGCCCTCGGTGTCAGCGCGGCAGCATAGCCTCGCGCTCGCACGTGGCCGTCCAAGGCGCCGCAGCCAGGTAGGAGGTGACTGATCGCGCAGACGGAGCATCCGAGCAGAGGCGCTGTGTGCACACCGGTTCGTCACCTAGAGTACTGGCGTCACTCCGAACGCCTCTGGAGCTGCATGTCCCCGCTACCGCCATTCGATCCGGGCACTCTCTGCCCGCCTCCTGGCCGCTACCCCATGGCCTGGGACGAAGTCGAGAGCCGCCTGGTGCGGGCACGGGAGTTTCTACCGTCCGGCACCCGCTCCGCCTTGTGGGACGAGCTGCGGTTTCATCGCGCGCAGGTTGAATGCCTGTTTGGCGAGGTGAGACGCATCTGGCTGGCGGGAAGCTTCGTCAGCGGCAAACTGGACCCCAGCGACGTCGACCTCGCCTACCTGATTGACGCCGAGATCTTCGGGGCAGTCACGGAAGCGAGCGACCTAGCCGACCTTGCCAACCTCATGGACCGGGAGTGGTGTGTGAAGAACGGGATGCGGATCGACGCCTACGTCCTGCCACTGCCGGCCACAGTAGCCTTCGAGGACCTTGGCGTTACCGGGGCCATGGCGCCCGGAGACGCCGAAGTCTTCCAAGCACTCGGCCTGTACGACGAGATCTGGCAGCGCTGCCGGGGCTCTCGCCGGCAGCGACGAGGGTACGTGGAGGTGACACTATGACCGCAAGGCATCATTTTCCAGACATTGCAGACAAAGCAGCTTTGCGCGCATGGATGGCTGCACGCCGCGCTGAAACCCCCCATAAGCCCGCGCCACGCTCCCTGGCAGAGTTTCGGTCGACCCAGCTAAAAAAGCTTGCTCACACAGTACTGGATGATTCCGAAATCCATGATACGCCTCTGGAAAGAGACCGGCCCGTCCTGAAATTCGCACTGAACGGGAAAACGGTTCGCAACCATCACGCGGAAGCATCCGTACTGGGCGACTGGCTGCACACGCTGCAGGCGGCTGTTCAATCAGTCGCGTACGCCCTCGACGACCTACGCCAGAGACGAGAATCCGGGCCCGTACCAGGAGAGATCAAGCGCGCTACGCGACTATTCACCGGTCCGGTATTCGCTTCGTCCTACGGGATGGTCCTGCAGGGCGCTCCGGACCTGGGTCAGCCCGAACTTCCGGGAAACGGAACCGAGGCGCTGCTAGACAGGGCCATCAATCGGATCTTCGACATCACCGATGGTGCCAGCAGGCAATCCGACGCGGAAGAAACAGTCCTGGAGACCGTACTACCCCTGGGTCGACGTGCCATCAGGCAGCTATCCGACCTGTCCCACATTCTTGCTTCGACAGGCACCGACGTGACGTTGACATGGGAGTCCAGCAGCACCACCCACAGAACGTCAACCTTCACTTCGACTAGTGCCGCTCGCTGCCGCAAAGCTCTGCACGACGCAAAAATCGAGGACGCCAGCGAAAGGCTCATCGGCTTGCTCGTCGGCGGCAGCAAGCAGCGCGGATTCATTGAACTTGAGATCGACGACAAGCTCATTATCGTCCGGACAGCCAAGGAGAACGTGACAGGGATCCTCGCGGCGCACACGGAGAAAGAAGTCCAAGTCGACGCCCACGTCCTCATCGCACGCTCTCCAGGTGGACGCGAGCATCGCAGCTATGTACTGATCGACCTGCAGGACAGAGAATCGGACAACGCCACTGGTTAGCGCTCAAGCACTGCCCTGCACGCTGAAAGAAACGCAGAGCACCTTCGCGCGCAAACACAAGGCGACAAGTGCACACGTCGACAGGCAGTCGCCCCTAGGTCCCGACCAGGGCGCCTTTCGTCTCCCGTCCACGCATGAATCCCTGCGTCGGGCAATAAGCGATCGCTGATGAGCTCCGCCCTCTGGCCGCTGTACACCGGGACCTGGCTCCCGGAGGACCTGTGGCGCGACCGGATGTGGTTGGACACCTGGGTGTAGGGGGACGCTCGCCCGGCGGGAGGGGCCGGCGGGCGAGCATTCCGGTCCGGTAACAACGGGCTTCCGGCCGGTCGCGGCCCCCTAGGCTGCTGCGCAGTGCCCCTCGACAGGTTCGGGGGGTTTTCTCTGGGAGGGGGGATCGCACAGATGCGCAGTGGAGCGAAGGCCGCCGTGATCGGCGGGGCGTTCGTCCTGGTGGCCGGCGGGGCCGGCTACGGGGCGTACAGCGTGTTCGGAGACGCCGGCAACGGCCTGGGCATCTCCTCGGAGGTGCGGTCGGGCCCGCCGACCGCCCAGGAGATAGCCGACGTCTCGAAGGGCTTCCTCGACGCGTGGGCGGCCGGGGACGCCGCCGCCGCGGCGCTCCTCACCAACGACGAGGCCGGCGCGGAGCCGGTGATCGCCTCGTACGGCGAGGACGCCCACATCCGGAACGTGAAGATCACTCCCGGAGCGCCGGTCGGCACGAAGGTGCCCTACACGGTCGAGGCCTCCGTCGTCCACGGCAAGGTGTCCAAGCCCCTGTCGTACGCCTCCGAGTTGACCGTGGTCCGCGGGCTGACCACCGGGAAGGCGCTGGTCGACTGGGCCCCCGCGGTCGTGCACCCGCAACTGACCGAGGGCGCGACCCTGAGGACGGGCGAGGCCTCGACGCCCGCGATCGAGGCCGTCGACCGCAACGGCGTGGTGCTGACCAAGGAGAAGTTCCCCTCGCTCGGGCCGATCCTGGCGACCCTGCGCGAGAAGTACGGTGCCACGGCGGGCGGTTCGCCCGGCATCGAGACCTTGATCGAGCCCGCCGACACGGCGCAGCCGGCCGTCTCCCTGCTGACCCTCACCCCGGGCGATCCCGGCACGGTGCGGACGACCCTGGACGCGGACACCCAGGCCGCGGCCGAGCGGGCGGTGAAGAAGCACCAGGAGGCCTCGGTGGTCGCGGTGAAGCCGTCCACCGGGGCGATCCGCGCGGTGGCCAACAACCCGGCGGGCGGCTTCGACGCGGCGATGCAGGGCAAGCAGGCCCCCGGCTCCACGATGAAGATCGTGACGGCCGCGCTGCTGCTGGAGAAGGGCGCCACCTCCGCCGACGCGGCGGCGGAGTGCCCGAAGAACGCGGTGTGGCAAGGGCGTTCGTTCCACAACCTGGACCATTTCGCGCTGCCGGACGGCTCCACGTTCACCCAGAGCTTCGCCAAGTCGTGCAACACCGCCTTCATCAAGCTCATCGACGAGGTCGGCGACGACGCGGCGCTCGCCAAGGAGGCGCGGGACGTCTTCGGGATCGGCCTGGACTGGAAGACGGGCGTCGTCTCCGCCGACGGCAGCGTGCCGGAGGAGGCGGGCGGCGAGGCGGCCGCGCAGTACATCGGCCAGGGCACGGTCCAGATGAACGCCCTCAACATGGCCTCCATCACCGCGACCGCCCGCACCGGCACCTTCCGCCAGCCGGTCATCGTCCCGCAGTCCCTGGACGACCGGAAGCTGGCGGTGGCCTCGCGCTCGCTCTCCCCCTCCGTCAGCCGTCAGCTCACGACGATGATGCGGGCCACGGCCGCCTGGGGCACGGGCGCGAAGGCGATGGCCTCCGTGGGCGGCGACAAGGGCGCCAAGACCGGTTCGGCCGAGGTCGACGGGCAGGCCACCTCCAACAGTTGGTTCACCGGCTTCAGCGACGACCTCGCCGCCGCGGCGGTCGTCCAGACCGGTGGCCACGGCGGCGACGCGGCGGGCCCGGTGGTGGCCGAGGTGCTGCGCGCGGGCGGCTGAGCCGCCGGATCGAGGACCGCGCGCCCAGGGGGCGGGGGCGACCGCGCCCCCGCCCCCTGGGCCGTTCGGGGCTGCCGGGCGGGCGGTCCCGAAGGTGCGTCCGAGGTCGCCCGTCCGGGCGAGGTGGGGTCCGCCGCCGGTCCGGCGTCCGGACGCCGGAGTCCCCGGCCCGGCGTCCGGATGCCTGAGCCCCCGGACCGGCGTCCGGATGCCTGAGCCCCCGGACCGGCGTCCGGATGCCTGAGCCCCCGGACCGGCGTCCGGATGCCTGAGCCCCCGGACCGGCGTCCGGAT
>NZ_JBVJCD010000038.1:6043-19783 GCF_055588985.1 Streptomyces sp. NPDC041970 | reverse complement strand
GATGCCTGAGCCCCCGGACCGGCGTCCGCCGGCTCGCGCCCGGCCGGAGGCCCGCGCCTCGCCGGGCGGACCGGCCCCGCCGCCGTGCGGCGGTGGGGCCGGCCGGTGTCACAACGCCGACCGCACCGCCCTGACCAGGGCCTGCGCACGGGGGTCGGCGGTGACGCCCTTCTGGAGGCCGTTCGTCACATAGCCGAGCGCGATGCCGGATTCGGGGTCGGCGAAGCCGAGGGAGCCGCCGCGTCCGGGGTGGCCGAAGGAGCCGGGGCCGAGCAGCGGGGCGGCCGGGCCGTGCAGCATGTAGCCGAGGCCGAAGCGGGTGGAGACGACGAGGACCCGGTCCGGGCCCGCCGACTCCTCGGTGCGGGCCAGCGTCAGGGTGGCGGGGGCGAAGAGGCGGCGGTGGCCGTCGACCGGGCCGATCATCGCGGCGTAGCAGCGGGCCAGCCCCCGCGCGGTCGCGATGCCGTTGGAGGCGGGCAGTTCGGCCGCCCGGTAGGCGTCGTCGTTCTCGTCGGGCAGCGGGTCGATCGCGCCGAACGCCCGCCGGGTGAGGGAGTCGGGGTCGCGGTAGGCGTCGACGACCGAGCGCTTGGGGCGTACGCGCAGGGCGCCCGCCGCTCCGGGGACCGCCGGGGGCTCCACCGGGCCGATGCGGCCGACGCGGTGGGCCTCGTCGGCGGGGAGGCCGAACCAGAAGTCCAGGCCGAGCGGGCGGGCGATCTCCTCGGCGATCCAGCGGCCGATGGTGCGGCCGGTGGCGCGGCGGACCAGTTCGCCGACGAGCCAACTGTAGGTCTGGGCGTGGTAGCCGTGGTCCGTGCCCGGCTCCCACTGCGGGCTCTGCGCGGCGACGGCCGCCGGTCCGGAGACCCCGTCGGCGGCCTGCTCGGGGGTGAGGGCGCGGTCCAGGGCGGGCACTCCGGCGCGGTGGGCGAGGAGGTCGCGGACCAGGACGCGTTCCTTGCCGTTCGCCTTGAACTCCGGCCAGTAGGTGGAGACCGGGGCGTCCAGGTCCACCTGGCCGCGCTGGTGCAGGAGCAGGGGCACGGCGGCGGCGATGCCCTTGCCCGCCGAGCGCACGACCTGGACGGTGTCGACGGCCCACGGCTCGGCGCCGTCCACGTCCCTCGTACCGGCCCACAGGTCGACGACCTTGTGGCCGTGGCGGTAGACGGCGACGGCCGCGCCGCGCTCGCCCCGCTGTTCGAAGTTGCGGACGAACGCGTCCGCGACCGGCTCGAAGCCGGCCGCCACCGTGCCGCGTACGTCCACGTCCGCTCCCGCGCCTGCCGCCGTGCTCGTTCCCGCGCTCCCGCTCATGCCCCCATGGTGCACGGCCGGGCGGGGTGCTCGGGGGCCGGGTGGCCCCTGGTCGGCCCGCCCGCACGGCTTGTTGACGCCCCCGTCCGACGTGCCGCCGAGGTGATGTATGGGACATTGGAGGGCAAGGTCCTGCAGAGCGAGCGCGGGGAGCCCCCCGTGCGTTCGCCCGTACAGGTCGTGCGCGCGAGGAGGAGTCGGCCCATGTCCCCTGTGATCGAGGAACGCGCCCGCGCCCGGCTCGTCACCGACGGCCCCCTGACCCGGCCCGTGCCCGTCGCGCTGCGCTACGACGCGGCCGACGATCCGGGCACCGTCCACCTCACCCCGCCCGGCGGCGGCGACTGGGCGTTCGGCCGCGACCTCCTGGAGCGCGGCCTGCGCACCCCCGCGGGGCGGGGCGCGGTGCGGGTCTGGCCCTGCGGGCGGACCCAGGTGATCGTGGAGCTGCACGCGGCGGACGGGGTCGAGGTGTTCCAGTTCGAGATACGGACGCTGGTCCGCTTCCTCGCCCGCACCCGCCCGGCACCGTCCGCGCCGGAACGGCGGCCGCGGGGCGCGGAGCCCGCGCGGGGCTGACCGGCCCCGGAGACGGCGGAAGCCCCCGCGGACCGCGGGGGCTTCCGTCCATACACGGGCGGGGTCAGGTCCGGGCGGGTTCGCGCCCGTTCCCACCGGAGCCGGTCAGCCGCTCCCGCAGCTTCTCGCCCTCCACGTCCACGTCGGGCAGCGCCCGGTCGAGCCAGCGCGGCAGCCACCAGGCCCGCCGGCCGAGCAGGGCCAGCACGGCGGGCACGATCGCCATCCGCACCACGAAGGCGTCGAAGAGGACGGCGATGGCGAGGGAGAAGCCGATCATCTTGATCATCTGCTCGCTGGAGCCGATGAAGCCGGCGAAGACCGCCATCATGATCACGGCGGCGGCCGTGACCACGCGCGCCCCGTGCCGGAATCCGGTGACGACGGCCTCGCCGGGGCTCTCGCCGTGGACGTACGCCTCGCGCATCCGGGTGACCAGGAAGACCTCGTAGTCCATCGCCAGGCCGAAGACCACGCCGACCATGAAGATCGGCATCATGCTCATGATCGGGCCGGTCTGCTCGACGCCGAAGAGCGAGCCGAGCCAGCCCCACTGGAAGACCGCGACGACCGCTCCGAGGGCCGCGACCACCGAGAGCAGGAAGCCGAGGGCCGCCTTCAGCGGGACGAGGACCGAGCGGAAGACCAGCATCAGCAGCAGGAACGCGAGGCCGACGACGAGCGCCAGGTAGGGCAGCAGCGCGTCGTTCATCTTCTGCGAGAAGTCGATGTTCATCGCGGTGGCGCCGGTGACCAGCACCTCGGCCCCGGTGTCCCGCTCGACGTCCGCGCCCGCCTCGCGGATGGCGTGGACGACCTCCTCCGTGGCGACGGAGCTGGGCCGGTCCTTCGGCACGACCGTGATGGTCGCGGTGTCGCCGGCCTCGTTGAAGGCGGCCGGGGCCACGGCGGCGACGCCGATGGCCTCGATCTCCTCGGAGACCCGGTCGACCGCGGCCCGGCCGTCGGCGCTGTCGCGGGTGTCGACGACCGTGACCAGCGGGCCGTTGAAGCCGGGGCCGAAGCCGTCGGAGAGCAGGTCGTACGCCTGGCGCTGGGTGGTCGCCCTCGGCTGCGCGCCGTCGTCGGGCAGGCCCATCTCCAGCGAGGCGGCCGGTACGGCGATGACGCCGAGTCCGAGGACGCCCGCCAGCAGCACCCACACGGGCTTGCGCAGCACGAACCGGGCCCAGCGGGTCCCCATGTTGGGCTCGGCCTCGGGGGCGTTCTCGGCCTCGGCGGCCCTGCGCGCCCTGCGGCCCAGGACCCGCTTGCCCGCGAAGCCCAGCAGGGCCGGGACGAGGGTGAGCGCGACGAGGACGGCGATGGCGACCGTGCCGGCGGCGGCGAAGCCCATCTTCGTCAGCATGGGGATGTCGACGACGGCGAGGCCGACGAGCGCGATCACGACGGTCAGCCCCGCGAAGACGACCGCGGACCCGGCCGTTCCCACGGCCCGCCCGGCGGCCTCCTCGCGCTCCCGGCCCTCGGCCAGTTCGGCCCGGTAGCGGGAGACGATGAAGAGGGCGTAGTCGATGCCGACCGCGAGGCCGATCATCATGGCGAGGGTCGAGGTGGTCGAGCCGAGATCCAGGACGTCGGCCAGCGCGGTGATCAGCGAGACCCCGATGCCGACGCCGATCAGGGCGGTCAGCAGCGGCAGCCCGGCGGCGACCAGCGAGCCGAAGGTGATGACCAGCACGACGGCCGCGATGACGACGCCGACGATCTCGGCGGCCCCGGTGTGCGGCATCACCTGGAGGGCGTCGCCGCCTATCTCCACCGTCATGCCGCTGCTCCGGGCCTCCTCGCCCGCGTCCTCCAGGGCGGTACGGGTGGCGTCGGTCAGCCCCATGGAGTCGACCTTGTACGCGACCGAGATGTACGCGGTCGAGCCGTCCCCGCTCACGGCCTTCGTCCGGAAGGGGTCGGCCACGTCGGCGATCTGGTCGGAGCCGGACCGCAGCTCGCGGACGATGCCGGTGATCTCCGCCTTGTTGGCCGGGTCGGTGACCTTCTCGCCGCCGGGCGCCTTGAAGACGACGCGGGCGGTGGCCCCGTCGGCCCCGGCGCCGGGGAAGCGCTGCTCCAGCAGGTCGAAGGCGCGCTGCGCCTCCGTGCCGGGGATGGAGAAGGAGCTGGAGGCGGCGGTGGGCGCGGAGGCCGCGCCGAAGCCGGCGAGCGCCAGCAGCGCCAGCCAGATCAGGGCGACATGACGGCGGCGCCGGAAGGCGAGCCGTCCGAGTCTGTGGAGGAACGTGGCCACGGGGGCGACTCCCGGTCGGATCGTGGGGGGAACGGGGGCGTGCGCGACCGGTCCGGCGGCATGGGGTGCCGGACGGAGCCGCGGAGGGGTCGTGCGGGCGGGGGGTCAGACGCCGAGGGCGGGGAGGATCACGGAGTCGACGTAGTCGATGAGGAACGCCTGGTCGACAGCGCGGTCCTCGACGAGCTGACGCGCGGCGAACGCGCCGATCACCATGTGCGGGACGTACCGCAGCGCCGGGTTGTCCGGACGCAGCTCGCCCCGGTCCACCGCCCGGCGCAGCACCTGGTCGAGGCCGGTCAACTCCGGCTCGATCAGGAGCTCGCGCAGGGCCTGGCGCAGCTCGGGGCTCTCGTGGACGGCATGGCTCAGGCCCCGCATCAGCGCGGCGTCCTTCTCCATCTGGAAGTCGTCGGTCCGCGTCAGCGCGGCGTGGAAGTCGCCGCGCAGCGAACCGGTGTCGATCTCCGTGAGGCTCACCGGCTTGTTGTGCCGCAGCGCCCTCACGACCAGCTCGGGCTTGGAGCCCCACTGGCGGTAGAGGGTGGCCTTGCTCGACCGGGTGCGGGCGGCGACGGCGTCCATGGTCAGGGCGTCGTACCCGACGTCGCGGAGCAGGTCGAGGACGGCGGCGTACAGCTCGGCCTCGCGTTCGGGCGTGAGTCTGCTGCGTGCCATGGTGCCGGCCTCCTCCGCCGTCCGCCGGGTCCGCTCGCGCCGTCCCGGAGCCGTACCGTCCGAATCGAACGAAACTGTTTCGTACAGGTGAACGCTACTCCGGCCGCTCAGCGAAACGAGAACGTCTCGCTTGTGGGCTGCACCACAAGTTGCCCCGTGCCCCGCGCGCGGAAAGCATGGGAAGGGTGAGCGACGACGCCGGGTACCTCCGCTTCCCCCACCTCCACCGGGACCTGCTCTGCTTCGTGACCGAGGACGACCTCTGGGTCGCCCCCCTCGCCCCCGCGGGCCGCCGCCCCGGCCGGGCCTGGCGGGTGACCGTCGACCGCACGCGGGTCGGCCACCCGCGCTTCTCGCCCGACGGCGCCTCCATCGCCTACACCTCCTGGCGCACGCTGGACCCCGAGATCCACCTCGCGCCCGTCGCCGGCGGCCCGGCCCGCCGGCTCACCTACTGGGGCTCCACCGACGTCCGCGTCTGCGGCTGGACCCCCGATCCGGGCGGCGCCGCGCAGATCCTCGCCGTCTCCTCGCACAACCAGCCGTTCTCGTACTTCTCCTGGGCCTACAGCCTGCCCACCGACGGCAGCCCCGGCGGCCGCCTCCCCTGGGGCCCGGTCTCCGACCTCGCGGTCGCCGACCTCGACGGGGAGCGCCGCACCCTGCTGCTCACCGGCACGCCCCCGCACGAACCGGCCGCCTGGAAGCGCTACCGGGGCGGGGCCACGGGCCGCCTGTGGCTGCACGGCCGGCGGCTGCTCCCGGACATCGGCGGACACCTCGCCGACCCCATGGTCGTCGGCCGCCGCATCGCGTTCCTCTCCGACCACGAGGGCGTCGGCAACCTGTACTCCTGCCGGACGGACGGCTCCGACCTGCGCCGCCACACCGACCACGACGCCTTCTACGCCCGCAACGCCGCGAGCGACGGCCACCGGGTGGTCTACCAGTGCGCCGGCGACCTCTGGCTGGCCGAGGACCTGGAGTCGCCGGACGCCGTCCCGCGCAAGCTGGAGGTACGCCTCGGGGGCCCGCGCACCGGCCGCCGCGTCCACCAGGCGCCCGCCGCCAGCAACGTCGACTCGCTCTCCGTGGACGAGACGGGCCGGGCGAGCGCCGTCACCGTACGCGGCAGCCTGTACTGGCTCACCCACCGCGACGGCCCCGCCCGCACCATCGCCGACACCCCCGGCGTCCGGGTGCGGCTGCCGGAGATGCTCGGCAGCGGCGGCCGGGTCGCGTACGTCACCGACGCGGCCGGCCCGGACGCGGTGGAGATCGCCTACCTGCCGCGCGCCAGCGGCGACCGCCCGCCGCGCAGGCTGGCCCGCGGGCTGCTGGGCCGGGTGCAGGAGATGGTCTCCGACCCGGACGGCGAGCGCCTGGCCATCGCCTCGAACGACGGCCGCCTGCTGCTCCTGGACACCGCGGAGGAGGCCGTCGCCGGAGACCTCGCCGCCGGGGTCCCCGGCGGCAGGGGCCCCGGCGGCTCGATCCGCGCGGACCTGTACGCGGCGACCGGCGCGGCCGTCCCGGACAGCGCCCCGCTCGACGCGCGCCCCGGCCCCACCGAGCTGATCCGCTCGGTCAACGGCCCCGTCCGGGACCTGGCCTTCTCGCCCGACGGCTGCTGGCTGACCTGGTCGCATCCGGGCGTCGGCCGCTCGCTGCGCCAGATCAAGCTGGCCCGGATCGCCGGCCCCGGCGCGCCCGTGATCGTCGACGTCACCGACGGCCGCTTCGAGGACGAGAACCCGGTCTTCACCGAGGACGGCCGCTACCTCGCGTTCCTGTCCTGGCGCGGCTTCGACCCGGTGTACGACGTGCACACCGGCGACCTGTCCTTCCCGCTCGGCTGCCGCCCCTACCTGGTCCCGCTCTCCTCGGCCACCCCCTCCCCCTTCGCGCTCTCCCCGGACGGGCGCCCGGCGGCGGGCGGGCTGGACCCGGTGGACGTCCCCGAGGCGGGCGGCGGCGAGGGCTCGACGGTCCTGGTGGAGTTCGAGGGCCTCCAGAGCCGGGTGACGCCGTTCCCGGTCTCCGCCTCCAAGTACTCGGCGCTGCACCCGGTCAGCGGCGGCGGGCTGGTCTGGCTGCGCTGGCCGATCTCCGGGGCGCTGGGCGAGACGTTCGCCAACCCGGCCGACATGTCCGGGCGGCCCACGCTGGAGCACTTCTCCATCACGAAGGCCCGCAGGACCGAACTGGTCGGCCACCTCGACTGGTTCGAGGTCAGCGGCGACGCCTCCCGGCTGGTCGTGATGGACGACGGCGAGCTGCGCGCCGTGCCGGCGACCGAGCCCGGCGACGGCGACACGACCGTCTACCTGGACCTGCGCCGCATCCTGCACGAGGTCGATCCGGGGGCCGAGTGGCGGCAGGCGTACGGGGAGGCGGGCCGCATCACCCGCTCCTACTTCTGGGAGCCGGACATGTGCGGGATCGACTGGGACGCGGTGCTGGACCAGTACCGCCCGCTGGTCGAACGGGTCTCCTCGCCCGACGAGTTCGCGGACCTGCTCCGCGAGGTGCTGGGCGAGCTGGGCACCTCGCACGCCTACGTCTCCCCCGCCCGCCGCAACGAGGGCCCGCCGCACTACCAGCGGGCGATGGGGCTGCTGGGCGCGAACCTGGTCTGCCGGGACGGCGCGTGGATCGTGCGGCGCGTGCTGCCCGGCGACTCCTCGGACTCCAGGGCGCGTTCGCCGCTGGCGGGCACGGCGGTGCGGGAGGGCGCGGTCCTCACCCACGTCGACGGCCGCCCGGTCGACCCGGTGGCCGGCCCCTACCCGCTGCTGACGGCGGCGGGCGGCACGACGGTGGAGCTGACGTTCACCCCGGCGGGCGGCGGCCCCTCGCGCCGGGTGGCGGTGATGCCCCTGGTCGACGAGCGCCCGCTGCGCTACCAGGACTGGGTGGCCAAACGCCGGGAGGTCGTCCGGGAGTTGAGCGGCGGCAAGTGCGGCTATCTGCACATCCCGGACATGGGCGGCTCGGGCTGGGCCCAGTTCAACCGGGACCTGCGGCTGGAGGTGGCGCGGCCCGCGCTGATCGTGGACGTACGGGGCAACGCGGGCGGCCACATCAGCGAGCTGGTCATCGAGAAGCTGACCCGCAGCATCCTCGGCTGGGACCTCACCCGCAACGCCCAGGCGGTCAGTTACGCCTCCAACGCGCCGCGCGGCCCGGTGGTGGCCCTGGCCGACGAGGCGACCTCCTCCGACGGGGACATGATCACCGCCGCGTTCCGGCTGCTGGGGCTGGGGCCCGTGGTGGGCGGGCGCACCTGGGGCGGGGTCGTCGGCATGACCGGCCGCCACCGCCTGGGCGACGGCACGGTGATCACGGTCCCGATGAACGCCGCCTGGTTCGACACGTACGGCTGGTCGGTGGAGAACCACGGCGTGGAGCCGGACGTGGAGGCCCTGCGCACCCCCCTGGACTGGGCGGAGGGCCGCTACGCCGTCCTGGACGACGCGGTCCGCATCGCCCTGGACCTCCTGGCCGCCCACCCGGCCGCGACCCCGCCCTCGTACGCCACGGCCCCCGACCTCCGCCGCCCCCCGCTGCCGCCCCGCGGCGGGCGGACCGGGCTCAACGGGCCGTCGCCCGGCGCTCGTAGAGCGTCACCCGGCGTCCGCGGGCCTGATGGTCGGCCACCACCGTGAAGTGCTCCCGCAGCACGGAGAGCTTCGCCCGGTCCCGTGCGGCGCCGCTCGGCCGCGCCGCCCCCGCCGGGTCGGTCACCAGCAGTATCCGCCGCTGGGCGAGCATCGCCGCCCGTATCCGCGCTGGCGTGCTCTCCACGCCCTTCAGCGTCCCGGACGCCTCCGGGCTCCGCGCCAGGGCGAGGTCCTCCACTCCCGCGAAGGCCCGCGGGGAGACCAGCTTGGTGTCCCGCCGCGCCAGCGGGACGAAGACCACCCCGTCCCCCTCCCGTTTCAACCGCCGCACCTCGGCGGCGGCCACGAGGACGTCGTCCACCCGGCTCGACCAGGACCGCTTGGCCAGCGACTGCGGCAGCAGCGCCGCCACCGCCAGGGCGACCGCCACGGGGGCGATCCACGGCGCGGCACGCGGGCGGCGGCCCTCCGCCGCCCGGACCGCCGCGTCGACGGCCGTGCCGATCAGCAGGGCCAGGCCGAGCAGGCTGCAGAGGATGTAGACGACGTGGAGGAGGCGCACCCGGTCTTCCGGATGCGCCTCCCGAAGTGACGCGCGCGCACGCGCGCGGCGCAGCGCGCGGGCGTCACACCTGGGCGACCGTCAGCGGTCGAAGCGCTCGCGCGCCCGGTCCGCCGCGTCCTGGGCGCGGTCCCGCGCGTTCGAGGAGGCGTCCTTCTCCTCGTCGCGGGAGCCGGCGGCCCGGTCCTTGCCCTGGCCGGCCTTCTGCTTGGCCTGGTCGGCGAGTTCCTGCGCCTTGTCCTTGAACTGGTCGGCGATGCCCATGCTGTTCACTCCTGCGGTATGCGTGGGGTACGAGGGGGGCGGCCCCCTGCGGGGCCTCGCTCAGCCTCGCACGCCCCGACATACCGCGCATTTCGTACCGTCACGTACGGTCAACGAGCCCCGCGCGGGCGTCCTGGTCCGCCTGCCCGCCGGCCCCCACCAGCCCCTTGGGCACGGTCTGGAGCCGCGACCCGAAGCGCCGCATCTCGCGCTGCCCGACCACTCCGATGAGGGAGGGCAGGTAGCCGCGCACCGACTGCATCCCCCGCAGCCACCACTGGGCGTACACGTGCGGCGAGCGCCGCTCGATCCCGTCCACGATCCGGTCGACGGCCGGGCCGAGCGGGTAGGTGCGGTTCGCCGGCCACGGCAGCCGGCCGCGCAGCTCGCGCATCACGTCGTCCTGGTCGGCGCCGCGCACCATGTCGGTGTCGGTCCAGGAGAGGTAGCCGACCCCCACCCGGACGCCCCGGTGGCCGACCTCGGCCCGCAGGCTGTGCGCGAACGCCTCGACGCCCGACTTGGACGCGCAGTACGCGGTCATCATCGGCGCCGGGGTGATCGCGGCCAGCGACGCTATCTGGAGGAAGTAGCCCCGGCTCTCCATCAGCACCGGCAGGAAGGCCCGCCCGGTGACCGCGCCGCCGATGAGGTTGACCTCGATGACCCGCCGCCAGGCGTCCGGGTCCGAGTCGACGAAGGGACCGCCCGCGGCGACGCCCGCGTTGGCGACGACGACGTCGACCCGGCCGAAGCGCTCCTTCACCTCGCGGGCCACCCGCGCCATCGCCTCGTGGTCGGTGACGTCGGCGAACCAGTGGTCGCTCTCCCCGTGCAGCCGCTCGGACACCTGCTTCAACTCGTCCGGCTCCAGGCCGACCAGCGCCAGCGTCGCCCCGCGCGCGGACAGCTTGCGGGCCAGCAGCTCGCCCACCCCGCGGGCCGCCCCGGTGACGACGACGACCTGGCCCCTCAGACTCCGCCTGCTGCTCATGCGACATCCTCCTTCTGCACCGTGGCGGCCCCCTGGGCCCCCCTGCCCACGTACCGGAGCGCCAGCTCCCTGATCTTCGCCGTGACGGCCTCGGGGGCCTCCAACGGCGTCATGTGCCCGATGCCGGTCAGCTCGGTCAGTCCGAGGCCGATCGGCAGGGCGGCCGCGATGGACCGTGCGTGCACCGACGGGGTCAGCCGGTCGTCCGCACCGGCGAGCACCGCGGTCGGCACCCGCAGCGCGCGCACCCCCGCCGCGAGGTCCAGCCCGCCGAGCACGTGCGCCCACCCCACCCGCGCGCGGCGCGGGCAGGCGTGCACGATCCGGGCGCACGCGTCGACCCGGTCCGGAGCCGAACCGGTCCCCATGGTGGCGTACTTGAGGACCTTCCGGGAAAGCGGGCCGACCGGCCCGAGCGGCGCCCGCGCGCCCAGGACGGCGGTGGTGAGCCGGGTCCGGAGCGCCCCCGCGCGGAGCGGGAGGACCAGGGCCTCGGCGGTCAGCCGCGTACTGCCGGTGGAGCAGAGCAGCGCGGCGGCGGCGTGCTCGCGCAGTCCGGGGCGCTCGGCCGCGGCCATCAGCGTCATCCCGCCCATCGAGTGACCCGCGAGCACCGCTCCGCGCCCCGGTTCGAGTGTCGCGGCGAGCACCGCTTCGAGGTCGTCGGCCAGCGCGTGCGTGCTGTAGCCGCCGGGTCCGGGCTCGGGGCTGCGCCCGTGGCCGCGCTGGTCGTACGCGATGACCCGGTGGTCGGCCGCGAGGTCGCGGATCTGGGCGTCCCAGAAGCGGGTGCTGCACGTCCAGCCGTGGGCCAGGACCACCGCGGGGGCGTCCTCGGGGCCGTGCAGTTCGACGTGGAGGCGCGCGCCGTCCGCGGAGCGCGCGGTCAGCTCGGCCGCGGGCGTCGGCGGGACGTCGGCGCGGTACGGGGTGCGCGTCATCGTGCGGCCTCCTCGGCGACGGGCTCCCCGCTCCGCCCGGCGGCGCCCGCGCGGGCGCTCCGGCCGGCCTGCTCCGGGATGCGCCCGGCCGCGTCGAGCCGCCGGGGCCCGCCCGCCGCGCCGGCGCGGACGACGTCGTACTCCCCGAGGTCCACCGACCGCGTCTGCCGACGGAACTCGCTCGTGGTGCCGGGCCAGACCGTGGTGTTGCGGCCCTCCGCGTCCAGGTACCAGCTCGTGCAGCCACCGGTGTTCCACACGGTGCGCCGCATCCGCTCCTGGACGCGGTCGTTCCAGGCGGTGACCGCGGCGGGCCGCGCGTCGAGGGCGGCGCGGCCGCCCAGCACGTCCAACTGCCGCAGGTAGTCGGCCATGTAGTTGAGCTGGGACTCGATCATCAGGATCATCGAGGAGTTGCCGAGCCCGGTGTTGGGCCCGATGATCGTCATCCAGTTGGGGAACCCGGCGGCCGTCGCGCCGCGCAGCGAGTTCATCCCGTCCTTCCAGGTCTCGGCGAGGGTGATCCCCTGCTTCCCGACGACCCGCTCGGCGATCGGCATGTCCGTCACGTGGAAGCCGGTGCCGAAGATGATCGCGTCGACCTCGGCCTCGCTGCCGTCGGCGGCGACGACGGTGGAGCCGCGCACCTCGCTGAGCCCGGAGGCCACGACGTCCACGTTGGGCCGGGCCAGCGCCGGGTAGTACGTGCTGGAGAGCAGGATGCGCTTGCAGCCGATGCGGTACGAGGGCGTCAGCTTGGCCCGCAGCGCCGGGTCCTTGATCGCCCGCGCCATGTTGGCCTTGGCCAGCGTCTCCACCAGGCCCAGTTGGTCGGGGTGCTTGGTGAAGGCGCTGACCTGCAGCTCCCGGATGCCCCACAGCAGTCCGCGGCGGGCGGTGCCGGTGGCGGGGAGCGCGCGGTGCAGCGTGCGCTCGATCTTGCTGATGGTGCGGTCCACCCGCGGCATGACCCAGGGCGGGGTGCGCTGGAAGAGGGTGACCCGGCCCGCCTTCGGCTGGATCGCCGGCACGATCTGGATGGCGGAGGCGCCCGTCCCGACCATGGCGACGCGCTTGCCGGTCAGGTCGTAGTCGTGGTCCCAGCGCGCGGAGTGGAAGACCGCGCCGGGGAAGGAGTCGAGCCCCGGTATGTCGGGCGTCTTGGGGTCGGAGAGCGGACCGGTGGCGGAGACGACGACGTCGGCGCGCAGGGTGGCGCCGTTCACGCACTCGATCACCCAGTACAGGTTCTCCTTGTCCCAGCTCATCAGCTTCACCTCGTGGTTCAGCCGGATGTGCGGGCGCAGCCCGAAGGTGTCGGCGACGCCCTCCAGGTAGGCGCGGATGTGCTCCTGCCCGGAGAAGGTGCGCGGCCAGTCCGGGTTGGGGGCGAAGGAGAACGAGTAGAGGTGGGACGGCACGTCGCAGGCGCACCCCGGATAGCTGTTGTCGCGCCAGGTGCCGCCCACGGAGCCGGCCCGCTCCAGGACGACGAAATCGGTGATGCCTTCGCGGCGCAGGCGGACGGCGGCCCCCAGGCCCCCGAATCCGGTTCCGACCACCGCCACACGTACGTGCTCCTGCTGGGCCATGCTGCCGCCTCCCGCGGTACGTCACACGACTCTGCCAGCAATCACTGGCATTGTTCGGAGAGTAGAGCAGCCGCGTACTGATGGGTAGGGGGCGAACCGAGGAAAGTTACTGGCGGTACAACATAGGGTGCCCCTGTGGCCGAAGGACGCGAGCACCGCGAATACCGCATGGAGGAGCTGGCCCGACTGGCCGGCATCCCCGTGCGGACCCTGCGCTTCTACCGGGAGCGCGGACTGATCCCGCCGCCCCGCCGCGAGGGCCGCATCGCCTGGTACGACGACCACCACCTGGCCCGGCTGCGCACGATCACCGGCCTGCTGGAGCGCGGCCACACCCTCAACGGCATCGCGGACCTGGCCGCCACCTTCGAGAGCGGCCGCGACGTCGCCGAGGTGCTGGGCCTGGGCGAACCCACCGAGGAGACCCCGGTCCGCCTCACCCCCGAGCAGCTCGCGGACTACTTCGAGGGCGAGGTCACCCCGGAGAACCTGGCCACCGCGCTGGACCTGGGCTATCTCGCCACCGACGGGGACGAGATCGTCCACATCAGCCGCCGCCTGCTGGAGGTCTCGGCGGAACTCGTACGGGAAGGGGTGCCGCTGTCCACGGTGCTCTCCTCGGGCCGCCGCGTCCGCGAGCACGCGGACGCGCTCGCGGAGATCTTCGTACGCGTACTCCATGCCCACGCGGCGGAGACCGAACCCGCCCAACTGCGACCGCTGGCCCGCGCGGTGGTGGACGCGGAGCTCTCCATGGCGCTGGACCGCCGGCTGCGCCGCGAGGACGGCACGCAGCCGCCGCGGTCCGGATGAGCCCCGGGCCGGGGGGGGGGGGGGGGGGGGGGGGGGGGGGTGGGAGGGGGGGGGGGGGGGGGGGGGGGGGAAGGGAGGGGGGGGGGGGGGGGTGTCCCCCCCCTC
>NZ_JBVJCD010000038.1:1050-6033 GCF_055588985.1 Streptomyces sp. NPDC041970 | reverse complement strand
TTCCCAAAAAAGACACCCCCCCCCCCCCCCCCCCCCCGCCCCCCCCCCCCCCCCCCCCCCCCCCCCCCCCCCCCCCCCCCCGCCGGGCGGGGCTACCGCCGCTCGTAGACGACCGTCACGGGCGCGTGGTCGCTCCACCGCTCGCCGTGCGTCGCGGCCCGCTCGACCCACGCCTTCACGGCGCGGGCGGCGAGGGACGGGGTCGCCATCTGGTAGTCGATCCGCCAGCCGGCGTCGTTGTCGAAGGCGCGGCCCCGGTAGGACCACCAGGAGTACGGGCCCTCGACGTCCGGGTGCAGGGCGCGCACCACGTCCACGTACGCGGCCTCCTCCAGGACGCGGGTCAGCCAGGCGCGCTCCTCGGGCAGGAAGCCGGAGCTCCTGCGGTTGGCCTTCCAGTTCTTCAGGTCGGCCTCCCGGTGCGCGATGTTCCAGTCGCCGCAGACCACGACCTCGCGGCCGTCCGCCGCCGCCCGCTCCCTCAGCCCCCGGAGGTAGGGCAGGAAGGCGGCCATGAACCGCTCCTTCTCCTCCTGCCGCTCGGTGCCGACCTCGCCGGAGGGCAGGTACAGGCTGGCGACGGTGAGTCCGGGGAGGTCGATCTCCGCGTACCGGCCGCTCGCGTCGAACTCCTCCGCTCCGGGCACGCCGTACCCGCCGAAGCCGATCTGGACCCGCTCGGGCGCCTTCCGGGAGTAGAGCGCGACCCCGGCGCGCCCCTTGGCGGCGGCGGGCGCGTGCACCGTGTGCCAGCCCTCGGGCGTGCCGACCTCGGCGGGGAGCTGGCTCAGCTCCGCCCGCACTTCCTGGAGGCAGACCACGTCGGCCTCGGACCCGGCCAGCCACGGGCCGAAGCCCTTCTTGGCGGCGGCGCGGAGCCCATTAACATTCACGGAGGTAATGACGGTGAGCATCAGACGACAGTACCCACTCCACCCCTACGCGTAGATGTGCGATGCCCAGCATGATGATTCAGACCCGGTCGTTCGACCACCCCGACGCCGTCAAACTCAACGACCAGGTGCAGCTCGAGTACATCGAGCGCTACGGCGACGGGGGCGATCTCACACCGCTGGACCCCTCGATGTTCCAGCCGCCGCGCGGTCTGTACCTGCTCGCCTACGACGAGCGGGACCGCCCGGTCGGCAGCGGCGGCTGGCGGACCCAGAACCGCAACGCGGAGGGCTACCAGGACGGCGACGCCGAGATCAAGCGGATGTACGTCGTCCCCGAGGGGCGCGGCCGGGGCCTGGCGCGGCGGCTGCTCGCCGCCCTGGAGGAGGACGCGCGGGCCGCCGGGCGGACCCGGATGGTCCTGGAGACCGGCGACCAGCAGCCGGAGGCCGTCGCGCTGTACACGTCGAGCGGCTACACGGTGTGCGAGAAGTTCGGCTACTACCGGACGTACGACAGCAGCATCTGCATGGCCAAGCCGCTCCACCGCCCGGCCGGCGCGAGCTGACGGGGCGGGCCGGCGCGGCGGCTCGGGCCTCCGGCCGGGCGCGAGCCGACGGCCGCCGGACGAGGGCCCAGACGCCCGGACGCCGCGTGGCCGGGGGCTCAGGCGTCCGGACGCCGGACCGGGGCTCAGACACCTCCGGACGCCGGACCGGGGGCTCAGGCGTCCGGTCGCCGCGTGGCCGGGGCGTCCGCGGCGAGCACCAGCAGGACGTGCTCCTCCTCCCCCTCCCCCACCGTCCCGACCGCCTCGAACCCGCACCTCTCCAGCAGCCGCACCGAGCCGGTGTTCCCCACGGCCGGGTCCGCGTGGAGCGGGCGGACCGGCTCCAACTCCAGGAACGCGGTCAGCGCCGCGGTGCCGATGCCGCGCCCCCAGTACGGGCGGCCGAACCAGTAGCCGACGAAGCGCCGCTCCCCGTCCCACCAGGCCACGACGTTCCCCGCCGGCTCGCCGTCCACCACGACCGTCTGCACGAGCACCGTGGGGTCCCCCAGCACCCTCCTCGCCCAGTGCGCCATGAACGCCTCCCTCGGCCGAGGCGTGAACCCCGACCTGCGCACGGCCTCCGGATCGTGCTCGTAGGCCAAGAACGCCTCCAGGTCGGCCTGCTCGACATCCCTCAACCGCACGGTGGTCCCCATGCCGGCCGAGTCTGGCACCCGCCACTGACACCGCTCCCGGTGCGCGGGTCCGGGCCGAGGCCGTTCAGCGGTCGAAGTACGCCTGCGCCGCCCGCGTCCGGTACAGCAGCATCCCGACGACCAGCACCACCGCGGCGGCCCCGAAGCCGGCCATCCGCAGACGCCACTCGGGGGAATCCGGATCCCACACGAACACCACTCCTCGGACCAGGGCCAGTACGCACAGGGCCAGCAGGGGCCGGTACGTGAAGAGGACCGCCGACGCCCCGAAGTCCGCCCCGCGGACCGCCCCGATCCCGCCCGCCAGGACGACCAGGCCGAACAGGAGCCCCACGCAGCAGACGAACAGGCCGACGACCCCGCCGATGACCCGGTTGTCCTGGGGCGGGGCGTCCTGCATCCACACCCACGTCGTGTGCGTGAGGGAGAGCAGCCAGCCCGTCATCACCGCGCCGACCAGCAGCGCGTGCACGATGAACGCGGTGGCCGCGAGCGGGCGGCGCGGGGCGCGCGCCGGGGACGCGGGCCGCCGGGCCCCGGCGCCCTGAGCCGGGGCGCCTCGGTCGTGGGGATCGCGGGGAACGGGACTGGTCACACCTTCTCCTCGGGTCGCGCCGTGCCGATTGCCGACGCCTTACCCGACTCCCCCGCCCGGCGGTCGGTTCCGGCCGGTCAGCCCCGGACCCCGGCGGCCAGCGCCCGCAGCGCCTCCAGCAGGGTCCGCACCCCGAACCCGGTGGCCCCGTGGGGCACCTCGCCGTGCGCCGGCTCGTCGTTCCACACCGGCGCCGCCACGTCCAGGTGCGCCCAGCGTGTGCCGGGGGACACGAAGTCGGCCAGGAACAGCGCCGCCTGCACGGGATCGCCCCGGCGGTGCGAGCAGTTGACGCGGTCGGCGACGGCCGAGCGCAGGTGCCGCCGCTCGTGCGCGAGCAGCGGCAGCCGCCACAGCCCCTCCCCGGCCCGGAGCCCGGCCGCCACCAGGAGGTCGGCCAGCGCGTCGTCGGGGGAGAAGACGGCCCCCGTCCGCGTCCCCAGGGCGTGGGCGGTCGCCGAGGTGAGCGTGGCCACGTCGATCACGGCGTCGGCGCGGCCCGGCTCGCTCGCCAGCGACAGCACGTCGGCGAGCAGGACCCGGCCCTCGTTGTCCGTGTGCGTGACCTCGGTGGTGGTCCCGTCGCGGTGGCGCACCACGTCCCCGACGCGCAGCGCGCCGCCGTCCGGCATGTTCTCGGCCAGCGGCAGGTGGGCGCGGACCCGCAGCGGCAGCCCGAGGCGGGGAAGCGCCAGCACCGCGCCGACGACGGCCGCCGCGCCGCCCATGTCGGCCTTCATCGTGTGCAGTTCGCCGGAGGGTTTGAGGGACACCCCGCCGGAGTCGAACGTGACGCCCTTGCCGACCAGGGCCACGGTGAGCGCGGCGGGCCCCTCGGGCTCGTGGACGACTTCGACGTACCGCGGGGGCTCCGATGACCCCTGGCCGACGGCGACCAGGCCCGCCAGCCCCAGCCGCTCCAGTCCGGCCCCCCGGTGGACGGCGGCGGCGAGCCCGGCCCGTTCGGCGGCCGCGGCGATCCGGTCGGCGAAGACGGCCGGGGTCAGTTCGCAGGCCGGGGCGTTGACGAGGTCGCGGGCCAGGCAGGTGCCGTCGGCCGCGGCCAGCGCCTCCGCGAGGGCGGCCGGGTCCGCGCCCGTGATCCGGACCTCGGCCGGGGGCGGCAGCCCCCGCGCGGACCGGTGGGCGTCGTACCGGTACAGGGCCAGCCGCGCGCCCTCGGCGACCGCGCGGACCCGGTCGTCCGGCGCGCGGCGTTCGCCGGCCGGGAGCGCCAGGTCCATGCGGACGGTCCGGGCCGGCCCGATGGCTCGGGCGGCCACGGCGGCCGCCTCCCGCAGGACGGACGGGGTGAGCGCGTCGGCGGGCCCCAGGCCGACGTTGAGGAGGACGCCGCGACCGTCCTCGGCCGGTTCGGCCACCACCTGCCCGGCGCGGGCGAGGAAGCCGCGTCTGCGGGCGAAGGCGCTCGCCCCGGCGGCGGAGTGCCAGGGGCGGACGACGACGTCGGCGGGCTCCTCCGGCGTCCCGGCGCGGAAGGCGGTCACGGCGTCACCCCCCGGTCAGGCCCGCTCGTAGCGGGCGGCGGCGTCGCGGGTCAGCAGCCCCTCGTCGACGAGCGCCCGGCGCAGGCTGACCCAGTCGTCCAGCCAGCCGCCGCAGATGGCGTTCACCTTGGGCTCGTCGTAGGCCACGCCCTTCTCGAAGGACTCGGCGACCACCGTCAGCACCCGGCGGCGGACCTTCGCCTCGCCGGGGATGGAGGCCAGGCGTCCCTTGCGGAAGTACGCGCCGGCGCCGTCCCCCCCGCCCCGGCCGGTCAACCGCGCCTCTTCGCGCACCGCCAGCCGGAAGGTGTCGTCGATGAGGCGGTAGGCGCCCCGCTCCGGGTCGTGGGAGGCGATCCGGCCCTCGGTCAGCTTCTGCAGCGCCATCGCGGCGGCGGTGGGCCGCAGCCCGGTCCGCTCGGCCACCTCGGCCGCGGTGGTCGCGCCCAGCGCGAGGGCGGCGTAGGCGGAGCGGCGGTCCTCCTGCGCGAGCAGCCCGACCAGGTCGCGGCAGGACGGCGGGCGGGCCTGCTCCCCGGCGGCGGACCCGTCGGCGGCGGCGTCCCGCTCGGAGGCGGCTGCGGAGGAGGCGGATCGCGGAGTGTCGGTGGCAGTCAACGGCTCTCTCTGTTCTCTGGTCGTCGGCTCGTGCGGGCCCGCCGCGCCCGGCCCCCGCCCCGGAGCGCCCGCCGGGGGGGGGGGGGGGGGGGGGGGGGGGAGGGGGGGGGGGAGGGGAGGGAGGGGGGGGAGGGGGGGACGCAGACGACCTGCCCCCGT
>NZ_JBVJCD010000038.1:0-1040 GCF_055588985.1 Streptomyces sp. NPDC041970 | reverse complement strand
CCCGGTCCGAGCGCCGCTCCGGCCCCGAACGGCGGACGGCATCCCCCGGTCCGGGGGGTCCCCCCCCCCCCCCCCCCCCCCCCCCCCCCCCCCGGCGCCCCCCCCCCCCCCCCCCCCCCCCCCACGGCACGGACGGGACACCGCGGGGCCCCATGACTATCCCGCCCCGGCGGGCTCGGGCAAGCGGCCTATCCCGCGCTGTCGGATGTTTCCGGCCAGTCGGCCGCGGGCGGGTCCCCGCGCCGGTGGACGGGTCCCAGCGACAGGGCCACCGGCGGGCGGGCCCGGCGCGGGGTGCCCTTGGGCGGCGGGGTGCGGTAGGCCGAGGGGACGGCTCGGGTGGCCAGGGCGATCACCTTGGATCCCTCGCTGTGGATCCAGCGGCGGCGCTCCCACGCGGCGAGGGTCCGCGCGGTCCAGTCCACGTCGGCTCCGGGGCCCTCGGGAGCGGACAGGTCGCGGTGGCGGGCGCCGCCGATGAGGGCCCGGAAGAGGCGGGCCTCCGCGCCCGTGAGCACCGTCCGACCCGCGGGCAGGCCGGGCCTGCCCTCGTCGAGGGCCACGGAGGCGAAGCCGAGGCGGTAGGTGAAGTGCGCCCGGTGGTACTGGGCGCGCCACAGGCTGACCCTGGCGGCCAGCAGCCGGCGCAGTTCCTCGTTGCCTGCGGCGTCGGTGAAGTCGCCCTCGAAGTGGTAGGCGATGTCCCACAGCTCCTCGGGGGTGAGGTGGGGGTAGACGTACCGGTATCCCGCCAGCGGCCTGGTGAGCGTCAGGCCGAATTGCTCGGGGCGCTCCACGTAGGGGCTGAACCGGTCGAAGTGCACGGCCAGGATGTCGTTGTCGGGGGCCTGGAGATGCGTGAGCGAGGAGACCATGTCGATCTGCTCCCGCAGGGAGGCGGGGGTCTCGTCGGGGTAGCCGGTGAGGATGTTCCAGACCGGCAGTACGCCGTATTCGGCGCAGCCGAGCAGGAAGCGGATGTTCTGGTAGGCGGTGGCGCCCTTGCGCAGCAGGCGCAGCCCCTCCGTGCTCAGGCTCTC
>NZ_JBVJCD010000037.1:41893-68465 GCF_055588985.1 Streptomyces sp. NPDC041970 | reverse complement strand
CCCCCCCCCCCCCCCCCCCCCCCCCCCCCCCCCCCCCCCCCCCCCCCCCCCCCCCCCCCCCCCCCCCCCCCCCCCCCCCCCCCCCCCCCCGTGCCGCGGGCGCGCCGGTCAGCCCTCCAGGGACGTCATGACGTGCTTGATGCGGGTGTAGTCCTCGAAGCCGTAGGCGGAGAGGTCCTTGCCGTAGCCGGACTTCTTGAAGCCGCCGTGCGGCATCTCGGCGACCAGCGGGATGTGGGTGTTGATCCACACGCAGCCGAAGTCGAGGTTCTTGGACATCCGCATGGCGCGGGCGTGGTCCTTGGTCCACACCGAGGAGGCGAGCGCGTACTCGACGCCGTTGGCGTACGCGACGGCCTGCTCCTCGTCGGTGAAGGACTGGACGGTGATGACGGGCCCGAAGACCTCGTTCTGGATGATCTCGTCGTCCTGCCGGAGGCCGGAGACGACGGTCGCGGCGTAGAAGTAGCCCTTGTCGCCGACCCGGTGGCCGCCCGCCTCGACCTTGGCGTGGGCGGGCAGGCGCTCGATGAAGCCGCTGACCTGCTTGAGCTGGTTGGCGTTGTTGAGCGGGCCGTACGCCACGTCCTCGTCGTCCGGCCGCCCGGTCCTCGTGCCGGCGGCGGCCTCGGCGAGCGCGGTGACGAACGCGTCGTGGATCGACTCGTGGACCAGGACGCGGGTGGCGGCCGTGCAGTCCTGGCCGGCGTTGAAGTACCCGGCCTCCGCGATGCCCGCGACGGCCTTGGCGATGTCGGTGTCCTCGAAGACCACGACGGGCGCCTTGCCGCCCAGCTCCAGGTGGACGCGCTTGACGTCCTTGGCGGCGGACTCGGCGACCTGCGTCCCGGCCCGCACCGAACCGGTGATGGAGGCCATCGCCGGGATCGGGTGCTCGACCATCGCGCGCCCGGTGTCCCGGTCTCCGCACAGGACGTTGAAGACGCCCTTGGGCAGGATCTGCCCCATGATCTCGGCCATCAGCACGGTCGACGCCGGGGTGGTGTCGGACGGCTTGAGGACGACCGTGTTGCCCGCGGCGAGGGCCGGGGCGAACTTCCACACCGCCATCATCATCGGGTAGTTCCACGGCGCGACCTGGGCGCAGACGCCGACCGGCTCGCGGCGGACGATGGAGGTCAGGCCCTCCATGTACTCGCCGGCCGAGCGGCCCTCCAGCAGCCGGGCGGCCCCCGCGAAGAAGCGGATCTGGTCCACCATCGGCGGGAGCTCCTCGCTGCGGGTGAGCCCGAGCGGCTTGCCGGTGTTCTCCGACTCTGCCGCGATCAGGTCCTCGGCGCGCTCCTCGAAGGCGTCGGCGATCTTCAGCAGGGCCTTCTGGCGCTCGGCGGGCGTGGTGTCCCGCCAGGCGGGGAACGCGGCGGCGGCGGCCTCCATCGCGGCGTCGACGTCGGCCTGTCCGGAGAGCGGCGAGGTCGCGTAGACCTCTTCGGTCACCGGGTCGACCACGTCGATGGTCCGCCCGTCCGCGGCGTCCCGGAACTCCCCGTTGATGTAGTTGCGCAGACGGCGCACCTCGGTGGTCACAACCACCCCTCCTGTCGGCTGTCCGATGGGTGAGACGTCCACCCTAATCGCTCCGGCGACGCTTTCGACATACCCGCCAGGCCCGAACTGCGGATTCAGTCAGATCAGCCCCTCCGGACAACGAATTTCATCGAACTGGGGTTGCAGGACAGTCGAGGAGCGGTGCACAGTGGACGGGTGGCCAGTCGTAGCGCAGACCCCAGGACCGGGAACGGATCACCGCCGGCGGTCGATGCCGTCTCCCTCGCGATCATCGAGCAGCTCCAGCAGGACGGCCGGCGCCCCTACGCCGCGATCGGCAAGGCGGTCGGCCTCTCCGAGGCGGCCGTGCGCCAGCGCGTGCAGAAACTGCTGGACCAGGGCGTGATGCAGATCGTCGCCGTCACGGACCCGCTCACCGTGGGGTTCCGGCGCCAGGCGATGGTCGGCATCAACGTCGAGGGCGACCTCGAACCGGTGGCCGAGGCCCTGTCGGCCATGGACGAGTGCGAGTACGTGGTGATGACCGCGGGCTCCTTCGACCTGATGGTGGAGATCGTCTGCGAGGACGACGACCACCTGCTGGAGATGATCTCCCAACGCATCCGGACCCTCCCCGGCGTGCGCTCCACCGAGAGCTTCGTCTACCTCAAGCTCAAGAAGCAGACCTACATGTGGGGAACCCGATAGCCGTGAGCAAGGACCTCAGCCGAACCGCGTACGACCACCTGTGGATGCACTTCACCCGCATGTCGGACTACGAGAACGCGCCCGTGCCCACCATCGTGCGCGGCGAGGGGACGTACATCTACGACGACCGGGGCAAGCGGTACCTGGACGGCCTCTCCGGCCTCTTCGTGGTCAACGCCGGCCACGGCCGGCACGAGCTGGCCGAGACCGCGTACAAGCAGGCCCAGGAGCTGTCCTTCTTCCCGATCTGGTCCTACGCCCACCCCAAGGCGGTCGAGCTGGCCGAGCGCCTGGCCCACCACGCGCCGGGCGACCTCGACAAGGTCTTCTTCACCACCGGCGGCGGCGAGGCCGTCGAGACCGCCTGGAAGCTGGCCAAGCAGTACTTCAAGCTCCAGGGCAAGCCGACGAAGTACAAGGTCGTCTCCCGCGCGGTCGCCTACCACGGCACCCCGCAGGGCGCGCTGTCCATCACCGGGCTGCCGGCCCTGAAGGCCCCCTTCGAGCCGCTGGTCCCCGGCGCGCACAAGGTGCCGAACACCAACATCTACCGGGCTGCGCTGTTCGGCGACGACCCGATGGCGTTCGGCCGCTGGGCCGCCGACCAGATCGAGCAGGAGATCCTCTTCGAGGGCCCGGACACCGTCGCGGCCGTCTTCCTGGAGCCCGTGCAGAACGCGGGCGGCTGCTTCCCGCCGCCGCCCGGCTACTTCCAGCGGGTCCGCGAGATCTGCGACCGGTACGACGTCCTGCTCGTCTCCGACGAGGTCATCTGCGCCTTCGGCCGACTCGGCACGATCTTCGCCTGCGACAAGTTCGACTACGTGCCGGACATGATCACCTGCGCCAAGGGCATGACCTCGGGGTACTCCCCGATCGGCGCGTGCGTCGTCTCGAACCGGATCGCGGAGCCGTTCTACCGGGGCGGCAACACCTTCCTGCACGGCTACACCTTCGGCGGCCACCCGGTCTCCGCCGCGGTGGGCCTGGCCAACCTCGACATCTTCGAGCGCGAGAACCTCACCCAGCACGTCCTGGACAACGAGCACGCCTTCCGGAGCACGCTGGAGAAGCTGCACGACCTGCCGATCGTCGGCGACGTGCGCGGCAACGGGTACTTCTACGGCATCGAGCTGGTCAAGGACAAGGCCACCAAGGAGACGTTCACCGACGAGGAGACCGAGCGCGTCCTGTACGGCTTCCTCTCCAAGGCGCTGTACGACAACGGCCTGTACTGCCGGGCCGACGACCGCGGCGACCCGGTCATCCAGCTCGCCCCGCCGCTGATCTCGGACCAGTCGACGTTCGACGAGATCGAGGGCATCCTGCGGACCGTGCTGACGGAGGCCTGGACGAAGCTCTGACCGCCCGGACGGCCCCGTCCAGGGGGCCCGTCCCCCGCCGTCCGCCCGGCCCGGAAGCACCCGTTCGAGTGGGAAGGGGCGCATCCGGGCCGCGTGCCGTGCGCCCACCCCGGTCCGGCTCTCTACGGTGCCCAGTGACCCATCGGCCGCGTCCTCGTTCCCCCGTACGGGGGAACCGGAACTCCGACCTGAACCGAGGTGTACGCCATGGTGGCCCCGCCGGACAACGACGTGATCTGGGCGCGCTCCCTGCACCACTCCCACAACGGATCGCCCGGTCTCGGCGGTGTCTCCCTCGGGGTCCGGGACGCGGAGATCCTGGCCGTGACCGGTCCGCGCGGCAGCGGCAAGACCACCCTGCTGCACTGCCTGTCGGGCCGGCTGGTCCCCCAGGAGGGGGAGGTGTGGTTCAACAGCGTGCCCGTCCACACCATGGCCCCGCGGGCCCGCGAGCGGCTGCGGCGGGAGCGCTTCGGCTGGATCGCCTCCGACCCGGAGCTGGTCGGGGAGCTGACCGTCCGGGAGAACACGGCGCTGCCCCTGCTGCTGCGCGGGCAGTCGCACCGGGACGCCAAGAAGGCCGCCGCCGAGTGGCTGGAGCGCCTGGACATCGACGCCTTCGCCACGAAGCGGCCGCACGCCCTGTCCCAGGCGCAGCGCCAGCGCGTCTCCGTGGCGCGGGCACTGGCCGGCGGGCCGACCGTGGTCTTCGCCGACGAGCCCACCGCGACACTGCACCGCGCGGACCGCGCCCACGTGCTGCGCACCCTGACCACCGCGGCCCGCTCCCACGGCATCACCGTGGTCCTGGCCACCCACGACGCCGAGGTCGCCGCGGTCGCCGACCGGGCCTTCGCGCTGCTGGACGGCCGCCCCGTCGCGTCCGCCCGGTCGGCGGAACCCGAAGCGGAGGGGCGCGCGGCGTGCTCGCTCTCCGTCTAGCCCGCGGCTCCCGCCCCCTCGCCCTGGTCCGGCGGCTGCTCGTCGCCGCCGCGTCGGCCGGCGTCGGCTTCCTCTTCCTCTGCACGCTCGGGCACGCCTCCGCGCATCCGGCGCAGCCCACCGGCTCCGTGACCCGTCTGCTGTGGTGCTTCGTCCCGCTGGCCGCGACCGTGCAGTTCGCCGCCTCGGCGGCGCGCACGGACCCCGGCGCCCGGTCCGGTCCGGGCCTCGCCGCAGCGGGGCTCGGCCCGGCGCGGCTCTCCCTGCTGGCCGCGGTCTCCACCGCCGTCTCCGCCGCGCTCGGCTCCGCGGTGGCCCTGCTCCTCTTCCTCCACCTGCGCGGCGATCTGACCGGGACACCGTTCGACGGCGGTGCGGCGCGACTCCTCGGTGCGGGCAGCCCCCTGCCGCTCGCCGCCGCGCTGACGCTGCTGGCGCTGACGCCGGCCGCCTCGGCCGCGGCGAGCGCGCTGGCGGCCCGGTCGCGGCCGGATCCGGCGGGGGACGTCTTCGGCCCGAAGGAGCTGCCGGCCCCCGCTCCCGCGCCGACCGGACTGCCCTGGGGGGTGGCGCTGGTGGCCGCCGGGCTCGCGGTCGAGACGTACGCCTCCCGGCAGGGCGCGGGGCACGCCTTCCCGCTGCCCGGCCGGTTCGACTCCACCCCGGCGGCCGTGCTGGCCGGGTGGACGCTCACCGCGATCGGCCTCGCCGCGGCCGGTCCGGGGCTGACCCATCTGTGCGGGCGGGCGCTGCAGGCGGTGCGCCCCGGCGCGGTACGGCTGCTGGCGGGGCGGGTCCTGATGGCCGAGGCGCGCCGGATCGGCCGCCCGCTCGGGGTCGTCTGCGCGGTGTTCTCCGCGGCGATCGCCGCCTCGGCGCTGTACGGGGGCGGCGGCGACCGCCCGTACGGCCCGCTCACCGCGCTCGGCGCGGCGCTGGTCCTGGGGTGTACGACGGCGACGCTGCTGACCTCGGCCCTGGAGGCCCGGCACGCCCGCGCCCGCACCGCCGAGGCGCTGCTCGGGATGGGCGCCCCGGCCGCCGCGCTGCGGGCCGCCTCGGTGGTGCGGGCGGGGGCGCTGCTGGCCCTGTTCACCCCGGTGACCTGGGCGGTCGCGGAGCTGGCGGCGCTGCCGCTGTCGCCCTGACCCCACGGCCCCCGCGGGTAAGGGGTGGGTGGCCAGGCGGGCGGCCAGCGCGTCGAGAAAGGACTCCCAGCCGTCCTCCGCCGCCGCGTACTGCTCGGGGGTGAGGTTGCCGCCGCGCTGCTGGAAGGCCAGCTCGGTGGTCCCGTCCCCCAGGTCGGTGAACGCGACGGTGACGACCTCCCCCTCGGCGTCCTCGGGCGCGGAGGCGTCCTTCAGCGTGAAGACCAGCCCGTCGGGCTCGCTGACCTCGCGGTACACCCCGTGGAACGGCATCTCGACGCCGGGCAGGACCATGACGAGGCTCCACGCGCCGCCGGGGCGCACGTCCATCGCCACCCGGTCCGGGGGGACGTCGGCCTCCCCTCCGTACCAGGCCGCGAAGTCCTCCGGCGACGTCCAGGCCGCGAAGACCCGCCGCCGCGGGGCGTTCAGCACGCGGATGAGGTCGATGCCCTCGCGGGCGCCACCGGTCATGGCCACCGTCCCTGCCGTCGTACGCGGAGCCGTACGGCCTCCGACTCCCTGCCCCTCCAGCTTGCCGGGCCCGCGGCGCGCTGTCGCGGCGCGGGGCGGTGGCGTTCACCCGGCGGCCAGCACCACCGTCTCCGCCGCGTCGAAGCGGACGCCGACGACCGCGCCCTCCTCCGGGGTCTCCCGCAGCGCGCACTCCGCCTCCAGCACCGGGGCGTTTGCGGGCGCCAGGCGGACGGTGACGCGGTCGCCGCGGAAGGTGCGCACGCCGACCGTGCAGCGCAGCCCGTGCGTCGGGTCACCGATCAGGACCCCGGCGGGCCGGACCAGCAGATCGACCTCGCCCTGCGGGGAGCCCGCGGGCACCGGCACCTCCCCCCAGGCGGTCGCGGCGGTCCGCCCGGTCACCAGCGCCCCGGTGACGTTGTCGAAGCCGAGGAACCGGGCGACGAACGCGGAGGACGGGCGCTGCCAGACGTCCAGCGGGGCGCCCTCCTGGGCGATCCGGCCGTCCCGCATGACGACGACCCGGTCCGCCAGCGCGAACGCCTCGCCCTGGTCGTGGGTGACGGCGAGCACCGTCGTACCCAGCTCCCGGAAGAGCGTGCGCAGTTCGACGACGAGCCGTTCGCGCAGGCTGCGGTCGAGCTGGCCGAGCGGCTCGTCCAGCATCAGGAGCCGGGGGCGCGGGGCGAGGGCGCGGGCCAGGGCGACGCGCTGCTGCTCACCGCCCGAGAGGGCCGCGACGGCGCGGCGCTCGGCGCCGGGCAGGCCCACCAGCTCCAGCAGTTCGCCGACCCGGCGCTGGGCCTCGGCGCGTCCGACCCCGTGCATCCGCAGCCCGAACGCCACGTTCGCCCCGACGTCGCGGTGCGGGAAGAGCTGGTGGTCCTGGAACATCAGGCCGAGCCCGCGCCGGTGCACCGGGACGCCCGCCTGGTCCCGGCCCGCCAGGAGCACCCGGCCGCCGTCCATCGGCTGGAGTCCGGCGACGGCCCGCAGCAGCGTGGACTTCCCGCTGCCGCTCGGCCCCAGCACGCAGACGATCCGGTGGTCGGCCACCTCCAGGTCCACCGCGTCCAGCGCCGTCCGCCCCCCGAACCGTACGGTGGCCGCTTCCACGCTCAGCATCCGCTCAACTCCCCTGCCATCGTTCAGAACTCCCCGGACCGGTCGGTGCGGACGCGTTCGAGGAGCAGCAGCGACACCGCGCACACCAGCATCAGGATCGTGCTGAGCGCCATCGCCTGCCCGTAGTTCAGCTCCCCGGACCGGCCCAGCAGCCGGGCCACCGCGACCGGCAGGGTCGGGTTGTCGGGCCGGGCGATGAAGACCGTCGCGCCGAACTCCCCGAGCGAGACGGCGAACGCGAACCCGGCGGCGACCAGCAGCGCCCGCCGCACCAGGGGCAGGTCGACCTCCCGCCAGGCCCGGAGCGGGGAGGCCCCGAGCACGGCGGCGGCCTCCCGCAGCCGGTCGTCGACCGCGCGCAGCACGGGCAGCATGGTCCGTACGACGAAGGGGACGCCGACCAGCGCCTGGGCCAGCGGGACCAGCAGCCAGGAGGTCCGCAGGTCCAGGGGCGGGCTGTCCAGCGTGATCAGGAAGCCGAAGCCGACGGTGACGGCGGAGACCCCGAGCGGCAGCATCAGCAGCGCGTCGAAGCCGCGGACCAGCCGCCCCGCCCGCCGGGTCAGGGCCGCGGCCGCCAGGCCGCCGACGACGAGGGCGATGAGCGTCGCGACGAGCGCGTACCGCAGGGAGTTCCCGACGGCCTCCAGCGGGGGCACCAGGAAGGTGGAGCCGCCGGACCCGGCCGAGCGCAGGGCCTCGTAGTAGCCGAGGCCGTAGCCGCCCGGCCCGTCGAACGACCGCTCCACCAGCACCCCGAGCGGCAGCAGGATCAGCAGCAGCGCGGTCAGCAGGACGCCGCCGAGCAGGGCCCACTGCCCGCCGCCGCGCGGCCTGCGCGCGGTCTGCGCCGGGTCGACCAGCTTCAGGGCGCCCTCCCGGCGGCGCACCGTCGCGGCGTGCGCGGCGAGGATCGCGCCGACGGCGGCGAACTGCACCAGGGTCAGCACGGCGGCCGTGGGCAGGTCGAGCAGGTGCGCGGTCTGCCGGTAGATCTCCACCTCCAGGGTGGAGTACGCCGGTCCGCCGAGGATCTGGACCACGCCGAAGGAGGTGAAGGTGAAGAGGAAGACCATCAGCGCGGCGGCGGCGACCGCCGGGGCGAGCGCGGGCAGGGTCACCCGGCGGAAGGCGGTGAGCCGTCCGGCGCCGAGCACACGGGCGGCCTCCTCCTGGCGCGGATCCAGTTGGGACCAGAGCCCGCCGACCGTCCGCACGACCACGGCGTAGTTGAAGAAGACGTGGGCCAGCAGGATCGCCCACACGGTCGTGTCGAGGCGGACGCCCCACAGCTCGTCGAGGAGCCCGCCGCGTCCGAGCAGCGCCAGGAACGCGGTGCCGACGACGACGGTGGGCAGCACGAACGGCACCGTGACGACCGCCCGCAGCACCTGCCTGCCCGGGAAGTCGAAGCGGGCGAAGACGTACGCGCCGGGCAGGGCGATCAGCAGGGTGAGCGCGGTCGAGGCGAGGGCCTGCCAGGTGGTGAACCAGAGGGCGTCGAGGATCTCGGGGCGGGTCAGCACCTCGCCGATCCGCCCGAACCGCCACGCGCCCCCGTCCCTGAGCCCGCGGCCGACGATCGCGGTCACGGGGTAGGCGAAGAACACCCCGAAGAACGCGGCGGGCACGGCCATCAGGCCGAGCCGGACCGCGGCCCCGCGCCGCCCGCCGCCGGGCCGGGGCCCTACTTCACGACGAGCGAGTGCCACGACCGGACCCACTGCTCGCGGTTGGCGGCGATCTTCTCGGGCGCGACGGTGGCGGGCTTCTCCACGCTCTGGCCGAACCGGGTGAACAGCTCGGGGAGCTTCGCGTCCGTGACGACCGGGTTCACGAACATGTTCAGCGGCATGTCCTCCTGGAAGGCCGTGCCGACCAGGAAGTCCAGCAGCGCCTTGCCGCCCGCCTCGTTCTTCGCCCCGGTGAGCAGGCCGGCGTACTCCGTCTGCCGGAAGCAGGTGCCGGTGGCGACCCCGGTGGGGGCCTCCTTCGGCCGCGGGTCGGCGTACAGGACCTCGACGGGCGGGCTGGAGGCGTAGGAGACGACCAGCGGCCGGTCGGCCCCGGCCTTCCTGCCGCCGGCGGAACCGGAGAACTCCTCGTTGTACGCCTGCTCCCAGCCGTCGACGACCTTGACGCCGTTGGCCTTCAGCTTCTTCCAGTACGCCTGGTAGCCGTCCTCGCCCTGGGTGGCGACGGTGCCGAGGAGGAAGCCGAGGCCGGGCGAGGAGCTCGCGGCGTTCTCGGTGACGAGGAGGTTCCTGTACGCGGGCTTCACCAGGTCCTCGAAGGTGCGCGGCGGCGCGAGCTTCCGGTCGGCGAAGTACTTCTTGTCGTAGTTGACGCAGATGTCGCCGGTGTCGACGGGCGTCACCCGGTGCTCGCCGTCCTGCTGGACCCCCCGCGCCACCCGGTCCAGGCCCTTGGCCTCGTACGCGGTGAACAGCCCGTTGTCGAGGGCGCGGGAGAGCAGGGTGTTGTCGACGCCGAAGAAGACGTCGCCGCGCGGGGATCCCTTGGTCAGGATCTCCTGGTTGAGCGCCGCCCCGGCGTCGCCGCTCTTGAGGACCTTGACGGTGTAGCCGCTCTCCTGGGTGAACGCCTTGAGCACGGCGGGCGAGGCGTTGAAGGAGTCGTGGGTGACCAGGGTCACGGTCCGGGAGCCGCCGCCCCCGGAGTCGTCGGCGCTCTGGCAGCCGGCGAGGACGCCGGCGCCGAGGGCGGCGGCGAGCGCGGTGGCCGCGTACTTCGCGGTGGTGTTCATGTGGTTCCTCCTGGGGGTGGCCAGGAAGAGACGCGGCCCTGCCCGCCCCCGGCGTACCGGAAGCGGGCAGGGCGCAACAGCTTGAGTATGGTCCGAACTTCCTACCCGGAATGACCCGGGCGAGGTTCAGAGGGTCTGCGGCCGACCTGTCACCGGTGCCGCACTCTCAGCGCTGTGGCGCTCCCCTGTCGGAATATGCAGTTGGTTCCGGCCCAGGCTACACCGGCGGTTTTCGGCCCGGCCCGGAGGCCGCCGGGACCTCAGCGCCCGGAGGCCGCCGGGACCTCAGCGCCCGGAGGCCGCCGGGACCTCAGCGCCCGGAGGCCGCCGGGACCTCAGCGCTCGGAGGCCGCCAACTGCCCGCAGGCGCCGTCGATCTCCTGGCCGCGGGTGTCCCGGACGGTGACGGGCACGCCGTGGGCCGCGATGGCCTCGACGAACGCCCGCTCGTCCTCGGGGCGCGAGGCGGTCCACCGGGAGCCGGGCGTGGGGTTCAGCGGGATCAGGTTGACGTGCACCCGCTTGCCCTTGAGCAGCCTGCCGAGCAGGTCGCCGCGCCACGCCTGGTCGTTGATGTCGCGGATCAGGGCGTACTCGATGGAGATCCGGCGGCCCGACTTCTCCGCGTACTCCCAGGCGGCGTCCAGCACCTCGCGGACGTTCCACCGCGTGTTGACGGGGACCAGGGTGTCGCGCAGCTCGTCGTCGGGGGCGTGCAGCGAGACGGCGAGGCGGCACTTGAAGCCCTCGTCGGCGAAGCGCAGCATGGCCGGGACGAGGCCCACGGTGGAGACGGTGATCCCGCGCTGCGAGAGGCCGAGCCCGTCCGGCTCCGGGTCGGTGAGCCGGCGGATGGCCCCGACCACGCGGTTGTAGTTGGCGAGCGGCTCGCCCATGCCCATGAAGACGATGTTGGACAGCCGCGCGGGGCCGCCCGGCACCTCTCCGTCGCGCAGGGCCCGCATCCCGTCGACGATCTGGTGCACGATCTCGGCGGTCGACAGGTTCCGGTCGAGCCCGGCCTGCCCGGTGGCGCAGAAGGGGCAGTTCATCCCGCAGCCGGCCTGCGAGGAGATGCACATGGTGACGCGCTCCGGGTAGCGCATCAGGACCGACTCGACGAGCGTCCCGTCGTGCAGCTTCCACAGCGTCTTGCGCGTCGTGTCGTCGTCGCAACTGATGTGGCGGACCACGGACATCAGCTCGGGGAACAGCGCCTCGGCGAGCTTCTCCCGCGACCCGGCGGGAATGTTGGTCCACTGGGACGGGTCGTGCGCGTACCGCGCGAAGTAGTGCTGCGAGAGCTGCTGGGCGCGGAACGGCTTCTCGCCGGTCGCGGCGACCGCTTCCTTGCGCTCGGCGGGCGTGAGGTCGGCGAGGTGCCGCGGGGGCTTCTTGGCTCCGCGGGGCGCGACGAAAGTGAGTTCTCCGGGCTTAGGCATGGTTCTTCCAGTGTCGCAGACAGACGAACAAGGGCCCGCCGCCCTGGGGACGACGAGCCCTCGTACGAGGAAAGTGCAGGTGGGAAGGGGTTCGGGCGGTCAGCCCGAGCCGACGAACAGCACCATCAGCAGCCAGACCACCGGCGCGGTCGGCAGCAGCGAGTCCAGCCGGTCCATGATGCCGCCGTGGCCGGGGAGCAGCGTCCCCATGTCCTTGATCCCCAGGTCCCGCTTGATCATGGATTCGCCGAGGTCGCCGAGGGTGGCGCTGGCCGCGACCGCGAGGCCGAGGAGCAGCCCCTGCCACCAGGCGCCGCCGTCGATCAGGAACTCCATGCACAGCGCGCCGGCGGCCATGGCGAAGCCGACCGCGCCGAGCAGGCCCTCGCGCGTCTTGCCGGGGCTGATGCGGGGGGCGAGCTTGTGCTTGCCGAAGCGCCAGCCGACCGCGTACGCCCCGGTGTCGCTGACCACGGTGAGGACGAGGAAGGTCAGGACCCGCCACGAACCGTCGTCCGCCGCCAGCATCAGGGCGACGAAGGTGGCCAGGAACGGCACGTAGAACACGGCGAAGACGCCGGCCGTGACGTCCTTGAGATAGCCGTCGGGCGGTTGCGTCATCCGCCAGACGAGGACCGCCAGGGCGGTCAGGGCCGTGGCGACCCACGCGCCCTCGGCGCCCCGCGCGTAACCGGCGACGACCATGGCGACGCCGCCGACGGCCAGCGGGACGAGGGGCGCGTCGACGCCCTTGCGCTCCCGCAGGCGCGAGGCCAGCTCCCACAGGCCGACGACGACCGCGACCGCTATCACGCCGACGAAGGCGGCCTTCACGATGAACAGCGAGGCGACGATGACGGTGCCGAGGCCCAGGGCGACCCCTATGGCGGCGCGCAGGTCGCGCCCCGCCCGCTTCTTCTGCGGCGGGGGCGGCAGCGGGGCGGACCTGGGCTCCCGCGGCGGCTCGTCACGGAACAGGGGGCCGCCGAGGTGGGCGGCGCCCCTGTCCGGATCGTCGCGGCTCTCTCCGTCTCTACCTGCGTCGGGACCGTCCGGCACGTTGGGCATGGGCCGAGTCTGGTGGGCATCATGCACATCGTGGGCAGGACCCGCCGGGGCAGCCCTCATCTCGGGCGTGCCCCAGTAGCCCGCTCCTTGCGGGGCGCCCCAGGAAGAGTCGTTCATCAGACTTCGAGCAGCTCGGCTTCCTTGTGCTTGAGCAGCTCGTCCACCTGCGCGACGTACTTCGCGGTGGTGTCGTCGAGCTCCTTCTCGGCGCGGCGCACCTCGTCCTCGCCGGACTCCTTGTCCTTGACGAGCTTGTCGAGGGTCTCCTTGGCCTTGCGGCGGATGGAGCGGATCGAGATCTTGGAGTCCTCGGCCTTGGTCTTGGCGACCTTGATGTACTCCTTGCGGCGGTCCTGCGTCAGCTCGGGAAAGGTCACCCGGATGATGTTGCCGTCGTTGCTCGGGTTGACGCCGAGGTCGGAGTCGCGGATCGCCTGCTCGATGTTGCGCAGCGCGCTCTTGTCGAACGGCGTCACGACCGCCATCCGCGCCTCGGGAACCGAGAACGAGGCGAGCTGGTTGATCGGGGTCAGCGCGCCGTAGTAGTCGGCGACGATCTTGTTGAACATCGCCGGGTGCGCGCGGCCGGTGCGGATCGCGGCGAAGTCCTCTTTCGCGACGACAACCGCCTTCTCCATCTTCTCCTCGGCCTCGAGGAGGATTTCTTCGATCACCACGTGCTCCTGCGTTTCTCGGGTGGGCCCGGCATCGTCATCGTCGGGCCCGCGGGTCCTGCGTCGCGTCCTCACCTGCACGGTGTCCGACCGGCAGGCCGTTGTCCATCCTGGGGGGCCGTCAGGCCCGGTCGCTCCGGTCGCTCACGAGCGTGCCGATCCTCTCACCCTTGACGGCGCGGGCGATATTGCCCTCCGCGGTCAGCTCGAAGACGAGGATCGGGAGCTGGTTGTCGCGGCACAGCGTGATGGCGGTGGCGTCGGCGACCCTCAGATCGCGGGCGATCACCTCGCCGTACTCCAGGGCGTCGAACTTCACCGCGCCGGGGTTGGACTTCGGGTCGGAGTCGTAGACCCCGTCCACGCCGTTCTTCCCCATCAGCAGCGCCTCGGCGTCGATCTCCAGGGCGCGCTGGGCGGCGGTGGTGTCGGTGGAGAAGTACGGCATTCCCATGCCGGCGCCGAAGATCACCACGCGCCCCTTCTCCAGGTGCCGCACGGCGCGCAGGGGGATGTACGGCTCGGCGACCTGGCCCATGGTGATGGCGGTCTGAACGCGCGAGTCGATGCCCTCCTTCTCCAGGAAGTCCTGGAGGGCCAGGCAGTTCATGACGGTGCCGAGCATCCCCATGTAGTCGGACCGGGCCCGGTCCATGCCGCGCTGCTGGAGCTCGGCGCCGCGGAAGAAGTTTCCTCCGCCGATGACGACCGCGATCTGGGCGCCGTCGCGTACGACGGCGGCGATCTCGCGGGCGATGGTGTGCACGACGTCGGGGTCGACGCCGAGGCCGCCGCCGCCGGCGAATGCCTCACCGGAGAGCTTCAGCATGAAGCGGCCGGAGCCCTTGTCGTCGTCGCGCTGGTGGTCGGCCTGCATGGCGCCCGCGCCCTTGTCCATGGAAATTCTCCTCGTGCACATACGAAGAAGGCCATTGCCGGTGGGTCTGGTGTCCCTACAGCGGCAATGGCCTCCTCGTCAGATCTGCGGTCGTCCGGCACGGGTGCGGCCGTCGACTGCACCAGACCCTATCGGGGTCCAGCGTTTGTTCACGGACGGACTCAGATGCCGACCTTGATGCGCGAGAAGCGCTTCAGGGTGACGCCGGCCTCGTCCAGGACCTTCTGGACGGACTTCTTGGCGTCCAGCGCGTAGGGCTGGCCGAGGAGGGTGGCCTCCTTGAAGAAGCCGTTGACGCGACCCTCGACGATCTTCGGGAGCGCGGCCTCCGGCTTGCCCTCGGCGCGCGTGGTCTCCTCGGCGACGCGGCGCTCGGCCTCGACGACCTCGGCCGGGACGTCCTCGCGGGACAGGTACTTCGGGGCGAACGCGGCGATGTGCTGCGCGATGCCCTTGGCCAGCTCGGCGTCGGCCTTGTCCAGCTCGACCATGACGCCGATCTGCGGGGGCAGGTCGGGCATGGTGCGGTGCATGTACACGCCGACGTAGGCGCCGGTGAACTGCGCGAAGCGGTCCAGGACGATCTTCTCGCCCAGGTTGGCGTTGGCCTCGTCGACGTACGCCTGGACGGTCTTGCCGGCCTCGATCTCGGAGGCGAGCAGCGCCTGGAGGTCGGCCGGGGAGGTCGCGGCGACGTGGGCGGCCAGCGTGTTGGCGACGTCCTGGAACTTCTCGCCCTTGGCGACGAAGTCCGTCTCGCACTTCAGCTCCAGCAGAACGCCGGTCGTCTCGTCCTCGGAGATGAGGGAGACGACGGCGCCGTTCTCGGCAGAGCGGCCCTCGCGCTTGGCGACGCCCTTCTGGCCCTTGATACGGAGCGCCTCGACGGCCTTGTCGACGTTGCCGTCGGCCTCGTCGAGCGCCTTCTTGCAGTCCATCATGCCGGCGCCGGTGAGCTCGCGGAGCTTCTTGACGTCAGCGGCGGTGTAGTTCGCCATGAGTCTGGTGTCTCTCTCGAAGTCTGAAAGATCTACGGATGAACGGCGGGGGGCGGCGCTTGTGGCGCCGACCCCCGCCGTCAGCGGACGTGACGGACGTCAGGCCTGCTGGGCGTCCGCGTCGGCGGCCGGAGCCTCGGCCTCGGCGACGGCCTCGGCGGGCTGCTCGGCGTCGGCGACCTTCTCGGTCTCGGCGGAGGTCTGGACCTCGGCCTCAGCCGCGGTCTCGTCCTTCTTGTCGCCTTCCAGCAGGTCGCGCTCCCACTCGGCGAGGGGCTCGCCGGCGGCCTTCTCGCCCGGCTTCGAGTCGCCGGTCGCGGCGCCGGAACGGGCGATGAGGCCCTCGGCGACGGCGTCGGCGATCACGCGGGTGAGCAGGGTGACGGAGCGGATCGCGTCGTCGTTGCCCGGAATCTTGTAGTCGACCTCGTCGGGGTCGCAGTTGGTGTCGAGGATCGCGACGACCGGGATGTGGAGCTTGCGCGCCTCACCGACGGCGATGTGCTCCTTCTTGGTGTCGACGATCCAGACGGCGCTGGGCACCTTCTGCATCTCGCGGATACCACCGAGGGTCTTCTCCAGCTTGGCCTTCTCGCGCGAGAGGACCAGGAGCTCCTTCTTGGTGAGGCCGGAGGCGGCCACGTCCTCGAAGTCGATGAGCTCGAGCTCCTTCAGACGCTGAAGGCGCTTGTAGACGGTGGAGAAGTTGGTGAGCATTCCGCCGAGCCAACGCTGGTTGACGTACGGCATACCCACGCGCGTCGCCTGCTCGGCGATGGCCTCCTGGGCCTGCTTCTTCGTACCCACGAACATGATGGAGCCGCCGTGGGCGACGGTCTCCTTGACGAACTCGTAGGCGCGGTCGATGTACGACAGCGACTGGAGCAGGTCGATGATGTAGATGCCGTTGCGCTCGGTGAAGATGAAACGCTTCATCTTCGGGTTCCAGCGACGGGTCTGGTGACCGAAGTGGACGCCGCTTTCCAGCAGCTCCCGCATCGTGACGACGGCCATGGCCGTACTCCTTGAGGTGCTCGGTTGTCGCGACCGCAGGATTGCGGTCACGCCTGACGCCCCGACGCGCCGTGCCACGAGGGACCGAGGGGCGCGGCCACCGTCCGCGAAGAGGGAGGTGGAGGGGCGTGCGAAGTCGACCCGGTGACCCGGATCGCCACAAGAAGTGTACGGGACCCGCCGGGTGCCGGGTGACGGCGATGTCCACAACCGGCGGGTAGTCCACAGGAACGGCCCCCGATCCCCGGAATCCCGGCTTCCGGGCCATCGTGGCGGACATGCGCACCCCACCCGGCGGCCTCCGCCGCACCCGCGTTCCCCGCCCGCTCCGCCCGCCGTCCGCCGTGCCGCCGCGCCCCGCGCCGGTGCTGCTCCTGGTCGGGCTGGTGGCGCTGTTCCTGGCCGGGTGGCCGGCGCTGAGCGGGTTCGCGGCGCCGCCCGGCGCGGTGGCGCACCGGTCCCCTGCCGCCTTCCCGGTCCCGTCCGCCCTCCTGCGCGCGGAAGGGGCCGTGGACGGGGAGCGGCACGCGGGCGGGGACGAGGGCGGAAAGCCGGGCTCGGATGCGGGCGGGGACGCGGGCGGGGAGTGGGACGCGGGCTCAGGTGGGGACAGCGGCGGGGAGCCAGGCTCGGGTGGGGACGCCGGTCGTCGGAGCTGGCCGCTGGCGGGGAGACCGCCGGTGTTACGGGGGTGGGAGCCGCCCGCCGGCCCGTACGGGCCCGGCCACCGCGGCGTCGACCTGGCGGCGGACGCGGGGGCGCGGGTGCTGGCGGCCGCCGGGGGCCGGGTCCTCTTCGCGGGGCGGGTGGCGGGACGCGGGGTGCTGGCCGTCGAGGTGGACGGCAGTGGCTCGCCCCCGCTGCGCACGACGTACGAACCGGTGCGGGCGCTGGTCGAGAAGGGCGAGCGCGTGCGGGCGGGGCAGCCGGTCGGGGTGCTGGAGGACGGGCTATTCCACTGCGCGGCGAGCTGCCTGCACTGGGGGCTGCGGCGCGGCGACGCCTATCTGGACCCGCTCTCCCTCTTGCCGCCCGCACTGCTCCGGAGAGGCCCGTCGCGCCTGCTGCCGGTACTCGGAGTACCGGAGCCGGACGCCCCGGCCGAGGCGTGGAGGCCGTGAGGGGGCGGTGCGTGCAAGGGGGCGGGAGGGCCTGGAGTGGGGCGGTCTGGAGTGGGACGGTTGGGGGGAGGCGAGAGCGATGGCGGACGGAGACCGAGGGGCGGAGCCGATCAGCCGGGGGTGGGGGCACTCGGGCGGGACGGCGAGGAACCGGCGGCGCGGCACCCGGACCGGGTCAGCCGCTGACCCCGCGCAGCACCATCGCGACGGCGGTGTCCGCGATGACGCCCGGTTCCTCCGCGACGCCCAGCTCGATACGGCGCACGGCCGCGTCGACCGACCCCTGGAGGAGCATCGCGGCGAGCCTCGGCTGCGGGTGCCCGAGGTCGCCCAGGGCATCGACGATCATGGCGATCAGCCCGCCGTGCGCGGCCCGGATCTTCTCGCGGGCCCCGGCGTCCAGTTCGCTCGCCGAGATCGCGACGACCGCCCGGTGGCGGCGGTCCCGCACGAGGTCGAGCTGCCGGCGCACGTACGCCTCGACCTTCGCCTCAGGGGTCTCGGCCAGCCGCATCGCGTTCTCGACCTCGGCCGCCCAGACGGGGAAGTCGACGGCGCACAGCTCCTCGACGACCGCGGCGCGCGAGCGGAAGTACTCGTACACGGAGGACCGGGCGAGGCCCGTGCGCTCGGCGAGTGCGGGGAAGGTCAGCGCCTCCGTACCGCCCTCGGACAGCAGGGAGCGCGCGGCGTCCAGGAGGGCGCCGCGCTGCATGGTCCGGTGCTCGGCCACGGAGGCCGCTCGAATCCTGGGCACGCCTCCACTCTACGGCGGCGGCGGGCCGGGGAAAGGGCACGGCCTCGGTTCGGGTGAACGCCTCCGGCACGCCGGACGCTCCCCCGCGCCGGTGCGGTGCGACCTCCCGCCCCGGCAGGCCCTCGCGGCGGTCCGGCCCGTCGCACGGGGCCTCAGCGGCCCGCGTCGGCGAGCTTCGCCCGCAGTTGCAGCACGGACTTGGTGTGGATCTGGCTGACCCGGCTCTCCGTGACCCCGAGGACGTTGCCGATCTCCGCCAGGGTCAGCCCCTCGTAGTAGTAGAGGGTCACGACCGTCTTCTCCCGGTCCGGGAGGGTGTTGATGGCGCGGGCGAGCAGCCGTCTCAGCTCGCGGTCCTCGGCGACCTCCACCGGGTCGTCGGCGGCGGTGTCCTCCAGCGTGTCCATCAGGCTCAGCCGGTCGCCGCCCTCCCCGCCCACGTGCAGCAGCTCCTCCAGGGCCACCACGTTGGCCAGCGACAACTGGCTGAAGACGGCGTGCAGTTCCTCCAGCGCGACGCCCATCTCCGAGGCGACCTCGGCCTCCGAGGGCGTACGCCGCAGCCGCGCCTCCAGCGTGGCGTAGGCGCGCTCCACGTTCCGCGCCTTCTGCCGCACGGAGCGGGGGATCCAGTCCAGGGCCCGGAGTTCGTCGATCATCGCGCCGCGGATTCTGGTGATCGCGTACGTCTCGAACTTGATGGCCCGCTCGATGTCGAACTTCTCGATGGCGTCGATCAGCCCGAAGACCCCGGAGGAGACGAAGTCGGCCTGCTCGACGTTGGACGGCAGCCCCACGCTCACCCGGCCCGCGACGTACTTGACCAGCGGCGAGTAGTGCAGGATCAACTGCTCCCGCAGCCGCTCGTCGCCCGTGGCCTTGTACGAGCGCCACAGTTCGTCGAGCGAGGAGGGGGCGGGGGGGCGCACAGTGCCACGCGCAACCGGTGGTACTGCCGCGCGGTCAGACCCGGAGGTGTGCTGGGGCATGTGGTGCCTTGAGCCGTTCTGCCGTGAAGTGCCGGGGGACTTGTCTCGGGGGCGGGATCATCGTGAGCGTAGCGTGACCGCGACGTCGCAGTCCGCGCAGGACGGCAGTTCCGTGCCGCATGATCACGTACTGCCGCTCACGCTGTCCGCGCCTGCCGGGGACCGGGGCCGCCGCCACGGGCGTCCGCCCCGGACAGGTCACCGATCGATCGTGCGAGGTCATCGGCCTTACCTTTTCACCCGAATGCTCCAGGTCAAGTACCGCCTCGCCGCGCGTCGTCGTTGCGTCCGGGCGGGCGGGTCAACCTCCATCCGTCGCCCTCTCGTTCGACGAACCCCAGTGAGTGCAGTTCGTACAGCCGCCCGAGCGTTTCGTCCGCGGAGGTCCCCGCGCCGCGGGCGAGGTCACGGAGGAGGACGGAGCCGTGGTAGGGGAGGGCGTCGAGGACGCGCGCGGTGGCCGTGTCCAGGTGGTCCCGCGGCAGAACCGGGCCGCGTCTGTCCGGTGCGAGGTCGCCGATGTCCCCGACCAGCTCGACCACTTCGGCCGCGTCGGTGACGAGCACACCCTCCCCGCGCAGCAGTTCGTGGACACCGGCCGACAGCCCGCTGGTGGCCGGGCCGGGGACGCCCATCGCGAAGCGTCCGAGCCGCTGCGCCTGGCGGGCGGTGACCAGCGAGCCGCTGCGGTACTCGGCCTCGACGACGACCGTGCCCCTGGTCAGGGCCGCGATGACGCGGTTGCGCAGGATGAACCTGCTGCGCGTGGGGTGGGCGGAGGGCGGCAACTCGGCCACGATCAGGCCCTGGCGCGCCAGCCGCCCCAGCAACTCGGTGTGTCCGCGCGGGTAGGGCACGTCGACGCCGCAGGCCAGCACCGCCGTGGTCGCCCCACCCGCGGCGAGCGCTCCCCGGTGCGCCGCCCCGTCGACCCCGAAAGCCGCTCCCGAGACCACCACCCAGCCGCGCTCCGCGAGCCCGGAGCCCAGGGTCGCCGCCATGTGGGCCCCGTACGGGGTGCAGGCCCGCGCGCCGACCACCGCGACCGAGCGCAAGGACCACAGCCGCAGGTCCGGCCGCCCGCGCACCCAGAGCCCGACGGGCCGTGCGTCGCCCAGGTCGTCGAGCTGGCTCGGCCACTCCCGGTCCCCCGGACAGACGAAGCGCCCGCCCACGGCCGCCACCGCCTCCAGGTCCGGCCGGGGATCGGCGGCCGCCGCGCGCAGCCGGTAGCCCCCGAGCCGTACGGCGGTCATCCCCGGCAGCCGCTCGGCGGAGCCGTCCTCCTCGGTGAGCCGCCGCATCAACTCCACGGGGCCGATCTCCCTGAGCCAGCGCCCGGCGCGCTCGTCCCCCGGCTCCAGTACGCGGGTCAGGGCCGCCCGAGCCGACCGCTCCCGCTCCCGCTCGTCCTGCGGTTCCGACCGCTGCCCTGGTCGACGCGGCTCCGGTCCGCGCTCCCGGCCCCCCTTCCCCCGCTGCTCCCGGCCCGGCTCCCTCCCGCTCCCCCGCTCACCGCCGGCCTCGGGCCGCGGCTCCACCCGCCGCCCCGGCCCCCCGCCCCGCGGCGGCACCGGCTCCCGCTCGCCGCGTGGCCCCGCGCCACCGGCCGCCCACGCCCGACGCTCCCCACTCTCCCCCTCCGGTCGGTTCACCGCTGCCCCGCCCCCATCGGCGCCCCGCGCTGGATGCCCGTCCGCAGCTCCAGGGCCACGGCCACGTCGGAGGCGTCGGGGCGGTCGGCGGCGCGCAGGTCCGCCACGGTCCAGGCCACCCTCAGCACCCGGTCCAGCCCCCGCGCCGTGAGGATGCCGCGCTCCAGGTCCCGCTCCGCCGCCGCCAGCGCCCCCGGAGCCACGAGCAGCCGGGTCCTCAGCTCATGGCCGGGCACCTCGCTGTTCGTCGTCCACGGGGTGCCGGCCAACCGCTCGGCCGCCCGTGCCCTGGCCTCCCGTACCCGTTGGGCGACGACGGCCGTCGACTCGCCCCTGCCGCCCCGGCCCAGCAGATCCGCGCGGTCGACCGGCTCCACCTCGACCCGCAGGTCCACCCGGTCGAGCAGTGGCCCGGAGAGCCGCGCCTGGTAGCGGCGGACCACCGAGGGCGGGCACTCGCAGCCCGCGCCGGTGAGGGAGTGCCGACCGCAGGGGCACGGATTGGCGGCCAGCACCATCAGGAACCGGGCGGGCAGGCGCACCACCCCCGCCGTCCGCGCGACCACCACATGACCGGACTCCAGGGGTTGGCGGAGCGCGTCGAGGGCCTTCCCCGAGAACTCCGGAGCCTCGTCCAGGAAGAGAACGCCTCGATGGGCCAGGGAGACCGCGCCGGGCCTCGGCATCCCGTTGCCCCCGCCGACCAGGGACTGCATCGTCGCCGAGTGGTGCGGGGCGCAGTAGGGCGCGCGGGAGACGAGCGGTTCACCCGGTGGGAGGAGGCCCGCCACGGAGTGCACCGCCGTCACTTCGAGGGATTCCTGCCGGGTCAGCGGCGGCAGGACGGCGGGCAGCCGCTCGGCCAGCATGGTCTTGCCCGCGCCCGGCGGGCCGGAGAGCAGCAGGTGGTGGCCGCCGGCCGCGGCCACCTCCAGGGCCAGCCTCGGCCGCGGTTGCCCGGCGACGTCCGCCAGGTCCGGCCGGTGCCCCTCGCCCCGCGCGGAGGCCGGGGTGAGCCCCGTGCCGAGGCCCGTGCCGGGGACCAGGAGTCCGGCGAGCATGGCGTCGGGGCGGCCGTGGTCCCCGGCGGGCTCGTCGGGGACCGGCTCGTCGCAGAGGACCGCGATGAGCTGGCGCAGGCTGCGGACGCCGAGGACCGAGACGCCCGGCACCAGGGCCGCCTCCCCCGCCGTCTGTTCGGGGACGACGACCTGCTCGTACCCCGCCTCGGCCGCCGCGAGGACGGCGGGCAGCACACCGCGCACCTGGCGCACCCGGCCGTCCAGGCCCAGCTCGCCGATCATCACCACGTCGGCGATCGACGCGGGGTCGATCCGTTCCGCGGCCCCGAGGACCGCGCACGCCACGGCGATGTCGAAGCCGGAACCGCTCTTGGGCACGGAGGCCGGGGAGAGCCCGACCGTGAGCTTCTTCTGGGGCCACTCGGCTCCGGAGTTGACCACGGCGGCCCGCACCCGGTCCCGGCTCTCGACCAGGCTCTTGTCCGGCAGGCCGACCAGCGTGAACGCCGCGACCCCCGGCTCCAGGTCCGCCTGGACCTCCACCACGACGCCCTCGACGCCCACCAGCGCCACCGAACACGCTCGCGCGAACCCCATCAGGCCACCCCCCGCGCGTGCTCGGTGACGGGCGCCCCGCGCCGGGGCACGATCACCCCGACCAGATCCACGCGGACCCCGCCGGGCGGCGGGCCGCCGTGGCGGTCGAGCCAGATCTCGGCGAGTCTGCGCAACCGGTCCGCCTTCGCCGGGCCCACCGCCGCCATCGGGTGCTCGAACGCGTCCGAGCGGCGGGTCTTCACCTCGCAGACCACCAGGGCGTCCCCGTCCCTGGCCACGATGTCGATCTCGCCGGCGCGACAGCGCCAGTTGCGCTCCACGACGGCCATGCCGGCTTCGGTCAGCAGCCGCGCCGCCAGTTCCTCGCCGTACCGCCCGAGTGCCCCCCGTGCGTTCATGCGGCACCACCTCCGGCACCGACTGTGACGGGGTCGGCCCGAAGATGTGGATCTTGGTGGACAACTCCGCGGATGGGGAAAACCCGGCCACCCGCACGGGTGACCGGGCCTGCCTTCCCATCGCGCACGTACCGGCGGCCGCACCGCGGCCGCGGGATCAGCCTCCCGGAAGTTCCAGATCGCTCTTGTTGAGCTCTTCGATGTTGACGTCCTTGAAGGTCAGCACGCGGACCTGTTTGACGAACCTGGCGGGCCGGTACATGTCCCAGACCCAGGCGTCCGCCATGGACACCTCGAAGAAGACCTCACCCTGGACCGAGTGCACCTGCATCTCGTAGTCGTTGGTGAGGTAGAAGCGCCGTTCGGTCTCGATCACATATTTGAACAGACCGACGACATCGCGGTACTCCCGGTAGAGCTTCAGCTCCATCTCGGTCTCGTACTTCTCGAGGTCCTCGGCGCTCATGGCATGTTTCCCCTTCAGCCGTGCGTGCCCCCATTGTGCGTCACCCCCGGACGCCCCTGGACGATTACACGATTTCGGGGGCCAGGACCAGCGGACGGAGGGGAGGGCCCTCGTCGAGGAGCGTGCGCAGCAGCTCGGCGAGTCTGGTCGGGTACACCGTCTCACGCGTCGCGAGCAGTTCCGCGGAGGTCCACCACCTCTGACCGGCGACAGTGCGCAGCTCCAGCTCGGTGAGGCCCAGCGGGACGGCGTCGGTACGGTCCGTACGGGCCAGGTAGTACCACTCGTCCTGGTCCCAGCGCCGCCCGGCGAACGGGAACGAGCACAGGCGCGTCCAGAGCAGCGGACCCAGCTCGATGTCCGTGATGCCGGTCTCCTCCGCCAGTTCGCGGCGGGCCGCCTGCTCCCGCGTCTCGTCGCCCTCCAGCCCGCCGCCGGGGGTGAACCACCAGGCGTCGGCCGGGTCGTCCGGCTCGTGCCCGTGCAGCAGCAGGACGCGGTCGGCCGGGTCCAGGAGGACCACGCGGGCGACTCTCCGCGCGGCGGAGGTCACCGCGCCCCGCCGGCGCCGGCGGCCGGCCGCCGGCGGGCGAGCCGGGCGGCCACCGGCCCGTACGCCGCCCCGCCCAGGATCAGCGCGACGCCGACCACGATCGCGCCCGACTGGAGGCGTAGCGGGCCCTCCTCGGAGACTCCGCCGGGCAGCGCGGCGAACGCCGCCGGGCGGCCGATCATGCCGTCCATCGGCCAGGCCACCGCGTCCACCCTCGCCCGTACGGCGCTCAGCGGCACGGAGCCCTGCCCGGCGTCCTCCAGATGGACGCGGGAGTCCAGCGAGGTGGCGCGCTCGTCGCCGAGCAGGAAGATCTGCCCTCGGGGCACCTCGGCGGTGAAGTCGCGGGGCGAGGCGGGGGCCGGGCCGCCCCGGCCTGCGGGGCCCCTGTCGAGGTACGGCTCGTCGACGGGGACGCCGTTCACGGTGAGCCGGCCCCCCTCGTCGCAGCAGGCCACCGTGTCGCCGCCGACGCCGACGACCCTCTTGACCATCGGGGTGGCCCCCCACGTCTCGTCGGCGAAGACCACGACGTCGCCGCGGCGGACGTCGGCTCCGTCGACCCGCTCGGCGAGCACCCGGTCGCCGGGGTTCACCGTGGGGGCCATCGAGTCGGTCGGGACCGTGTACGGCTGGTAGACCAGCGCCGCCCAGGCGAAGCCGCCGAGGAAGAGGAGGCAGCCGACGGCCACGGCGAGACCCGACACCGTCGCGCCGAGCCGGCCGCGGCCGTCGTCCCCGTGTTGCGTACCGCTCATCCCAGCGCTCCCCCGTCGGAGATCGACAATCGCTGACCGAGCGGCACCCTACCCGGCGGTACGCCGGGCGGTCAGCCTCCTGCGCCGCCAGAACACGAGGGGCAACGCCCCGGCTACCCCCAGTGCGGCGGGGGCCATGGCCGCGGCCGCGTTCAGACCGGGCTGGTCGAACGTGTCGGGCACCGGGAGGGTCGCCCAGCGGCCCAGGGGCCAGGCGATGACGACGGCCCGGCCGACGACCTCGTCGGTGGAGACCGTGCCCTGTCCCGGAAGCTCCTGGTGGTAGCGGGAGTCCAGGGAGTTCTGCCGGTGGTCGCCCATGACGAAGATCCGGCCGTCGGGCACCTTGAGCGGGCCGAAGGGCTTGTCGTTGCACGGGCTGTTGCCGGGGAAGACGAACGACTTCTCGTCCAGCGACTTGCCGTTGACCGTGACCGGCCCGTTCTCCTTGCACTCGACGGTGTCCCCGCCGACCGCGATGACCCGCTTGATCAGGTCCTTCTCCTCCGAGGAGGGCATCAGCCCGATGAAGCTGAGGAACTTCTGCACCGCGTTGGGCTCCGGGGCCACGGTGTCCTCCAGCCAGCCGCCCGGATCGTGGAAGACCACGACCTCGCCGCGCTCCGGCTCCGAGCCGAACCACGGGGTCAGCTTGTCGACCAGCACCCGGTCGCCCCGCTGCAGCGTGTTCTGCATGGAGTCCGAGGGGATCGAGAACGCCTGGACCAAGAATGTCTTGATCAGCAGCGCCAGGACCAGGGCGATGCCGATGAGCAACGGCAGCTCCACCCAGAAGGAACGATGCCTCCGGGGCGCCGGGCCGCTGCCGTCAGGAGACGCGGCGTCCCCCTCGGGCCCGCTCGCCGCTCCTGCCGCGGGGGACTCGTCGCGCCCCGGCCGGTCCTCGGGTTCGTCGTGTCCGGATCGTGCGCCGACCGCCAAATCCCCCACATCCACTCCTCAATACGTGCCACTGCCCGCGCCCGATCCGGCGCAGGCCCACCACATCCCATAACGAGCGGGAGTTCCGCAGGGGTCGGGAGCCGGACCATTCCCTGGCGATCCGGAGGTGCCACACTATTCGACCCGGCCGGTGCCGCGGCCCCCGCTCCGGGCGCGTCCGGGACCGCGGAGAAGGCCTCGCGCTCCCCCAGCGTGCTCCCGTGCCCGAGGGGCCGGGCGATCACCACGGCCCGTCCCGCGATGCCGTCCTCCAGGACCGTACCCCGGTCCGGGCCGTCGAGGTGGAAGCGGGAGTCGGCGGAGTCGGACCGGTGGTCCCCATCACGAACACCCGGCCGGGGGGCGCCTCCGCCGCGGGCGCGTCGGGGCCCGGAGCCCGGCGCGGGCGCACGCGGTCACCCATGCGCCCCGCCGGGCGGCCGTACGCCCGCGAAGGCGGCGGTCCCCTCCAGCGAGCCGAGCCGGGCCGGCGGCCAGCCCAGCCAGTCGACCCGGCCGGTCACCCGCTCGACGGGGACCATCCCGCCGCCGGGCGATCCGAGGCGGTCGCGGGAGTCGCTGGAGCGGCTGCGGTGGTCGCCCATCATCCACAGCGTGCCCGCGGGCACGACGATGTCGAACGGGGCCCGCGAGGCGGTGTCGCCGGGGTACAGGTATCGCTCGTCCACGACCGTGCCGTTCACCTTGAGCCGCCCCCCGGCGTCGCAGCAGACGACGTGGTCGCCGCCCACGCCCACCACCCGCTTCACGAAGTCGGTGTCGGCGGGCTCCGCGAGGCCCAGGGAGGCCGCGGCCCCCCGCAGGAGCCCGGTCACCGGGTCGGCGTCGAGGTCCTCCCGCACGAAGGAGCCCGCGCCGTCGAAGACGACCACGTCACCGCGGCGGGGCTGGGAGCCGAAACGGTACGCCAGCTTGTTGACGAGGACCCGGTCGCCGACCTGGAGCGTGGGCTCCATCGAGCCGCTGGGGATCAGGAAGGGCTGGACGACGAAGGTGCTCAGGAGCAGCAGCACGACGGCGCACGCGGTCGACGCGGCGAGGACCCGCCGCCATGACCGCTCGGAGCCGGTGCGCTCGCGCCTACGCGAGGAGCGGGGGGGGGGGGGGGGGGGGGGGGGGAGGGGGGGGGGGGGGGGGGGGGGGGGGGGGGGGGGGGCTTCCTTTTTGGGGCGTGCGTGGTGTGTTCTCCTGCGGCGAC
>NZ_JBVJCD010000037.1:27970-41883 GCF_055588985.1 Streptomyces sp. NPDC041970 | reverse complement strand
AGTAAGGTCGTGGCAGCAAGAGGAACCCCCCCCCCCCCCCCCCCCCCCCCCCCTGCCCCCCCCCCCCCCCCCCGCTCCGAGTGCTGTGCTTGCGTGTCCATCGCGGCCGAAGCCTATCCGGCCGCGACGGGACCGCGGGCGGCAGCTCAGTTGTCGCGCTTCTCCTTGATCTTCGCGGCCTTGCCGCGCAGCTCACGGAGGAAGTACAGCTTGGCGCGGCGGACGTCGCCGCGGGAGACCAGCTCGATCTTCTCGAAGATCGGGCTGTGCACCGGGAAGGTGCGCTCGACGCCGACGCTGAAGGAGACCTTGCGGACCGTGAAGGTCTCGCTGACGCCCGAGCCCTGGCGGCGGATGACGACGCCCTTGAACTGCTGGATACGGGAGCGGTTGCCCTCGATCACGCGCACGTGGACGTTGACGGTGTCACCGGGGCGGAACGCCGGGACGTCCGTACGGAGGGAGGCGGCGTTGACGCCATCGAGCAGGGAGGTCATGTTTTCTGCTTTCTTCGTCGATGCCACAGGTCATCGACGGAATGTCGGTGAGAGGTTCGGAGGGCCGATCGCGTCGGGCGGGCGTCTTTCCCCCTGTGGCAGGGGCGCACGCCGGACGTACGGCAGCGGCCTATTCTTCCACGGCCGGGGGTCTGCGCCAAAATCGGCCGCCGGGCTCCGGCGCCCAGCCGAGGATGGACAGGATCTCGCGGTCCTTCTTGTCGAAGGCGCTCGCCTCGCACCGCTCGATCAGGTCCGGCCGGTTCAGGGCGGTGCGGGCGAAGGCCTGGTCCCGCCGCCAGCGCGCGATCTTCCCGTGGTGGCCGCTCAGCAGGACCTCCGGGATGGACCGGCCGCGCCACTCGGGCGGCTTGGTGTAGACGGGCCCCTCCAGGAGGTTGGCCATCGCGCCCGGCGCGAAGGAGTCGTCCCGGTGCGACTCGGCGTTGCCGAGGACGCCCGGCAGCAGCCGGGCCACGGCCTCCGTGACCACCAGCACGGCCGCCTCCCCGCCGGCGAGGACGTAGTCCCCGATGGAGACCTCGACGACCGGCAGCCGGGTGGCGTACTCGTCGATCACCCGGCGGTCGATGCCCTCGTAGCGGGCCGGGGTGAAGACCAGCCAGGGCCGGGCGGACAGCTCGACGGCCAGTTCCTGGGTGAACGGGCGGCCGCTGGGCGTGGGCACGACCAGGACCGGTGCGTGCGCCCCCGCCTCGTAACCGTCCGCCAGCACCGTGTCGAGCGCGTCGCCCCAGGGCTCGGTTTTCATGACCATGCCGGGGCCGCCGCCGTAGGGGGTGTCGTCGACCGTGTTGTGCCGGTCGTACGTCCACTCCCGCAGGTCGTGGACGTGGACGTCCAGGACGCCTCGGGCGCGGGCCTTGCCGACCAGGGAGACGTTCAGCGGCTCCAGGTACTCCGGGAAGATCGTGACGACGTCGAGCCGCATCAGCCGTCGCCCTTCGGCGCCCCGCCCGCGTCCCCGGAAGCCGGCTCCGGCTCCCCGTCGCCGGAGGAGGCCACCACGGCCTCGTCCTCGTCGAGCAGGCCGGGCGGCGGGGTGATGACCGCGCGCTGCTCCTCCAGGTCGATCTCGGCGACGATCTCCTCCACGAACGGGATCATCACCTCGCTGCCGTCGGGGCGCTCCACGATGAACAGGTCCTGGGAGGGCAGGTGGGAGATCTCGGTGATCCGGCCGACCTCGGTCCCGTCGGCGAGGACCACGTCGAGGTCGATCAACTGGTGGTCGTAGAACTCCTCGGGGTCCTCCGGAAGCTCCTCGGGGTCCACCTCGGCGATCAGCAGGGTGTTGCGCAGGGCCTCCGCGCCGGTGCGGTCGCGCACGCCCTCGAAACGCAGCAGGAGCCGGCCGCTGTGGACCCGGCCCGACTCGATCGTCAGCGGGCCCGTCGCCGCCGGTTCGGTGGCGAGGACCGCGCCGGGCCCGAGCCGCAGCTCGGGCTCGTCCGTTCGTACCTCGACGGTGACCTCGCCCTTGATGCCGTGGGCGCGGCCGATCCGCGCGACTACCAACTGCACGCTGTTCTCCGATTGATGGGGGTGCGGACGCGACGTGATGGGGGTGCGGGCGCGACGGCGGGGACGGCGCGCCGCGGAGTGGCCGACGACAAAGGCCGGGGACGGCCCGAAGACCCTCCCCGGCCCTGGCCGGTGTTCAACTTCTCTCAGCGAACCTGGTCCACATCGACGAGGTCGACGCGGATCCCGCGGCCGCCGATGGCTCCCACGACCGTACGCAGGGCGCGGGCGGTGCGGCCGTTGCGGCCGATCACCTTGCCGAGGTCCTCGGGGTGGACCCGAACCTCCAGCACGCGCCCGCGGCGCAGGGTGCGCGAGGCAACCTGCACGTCGTCGGGGTTGTCGACAATGCCCTTCACGAGGTGCTCGAGAGCCTCCTCGAGCATGATCAGGCCTCGGTCGACTCGGTGGACGCGGCAGCGTCAGCAGCCTCGTCCGCCTTCTTGTCGGACTTCTTGGCCTTGGGGGTGATGGCCTCACCCTTGGCCTCGTCGCCGTCGGCGGACAGCGCCTCGAACAGTGCGCGCTTGTCGGCCTTGGGCTCCGGCTGCAGCAGCGGCGCGGGGGCCGGGAGGCCCTTGTGGGCCTGCCAGTCACCGGTGAGCTTCAGGATCGCGAGGACCGGCTCGGTCGGCTGGGCGCCGACGGACAGCCAGTACTGCGCGCGCTCCGAGTTGACCTCGATGCGCGACGGGTTCTGCACCGGGTGGTACAGGCCGATCTCCTCGATGGCCCGGCCGTCACGGCGGGTACGGGAGTCGGCGACGACGATGCGGTAGTGAGGCGAACGGATCTTGCCCAGACGCTTCAGCTTGATCTTGACTGCCACGGAAGTGGTGTCTCCTGGTCTATGACGTGGTTGGGCACAACTAGATGCCACGTGGGGTTGCGGTACTCGGAGTGCCCGATGGACGCGTCAGCCGGAGGAGAGAGGGGTCCTGTGCGACTGTCGAGTACAGCTAGCCATTGTGCCACACCCCATCGGCTCACCTCACCGCGACCGCCGCTTCCGGAATGCGGAACGGCTTGCCGCAGCCGCCGCAGACGATCGGCGCCTGGGCCAGGACCGACGGGACGACGCGGACGTTGCGTCCGCAGTCGCAGACGGCCTTGACCCGCACACCGCCCCCGGAGGACCCGTGCCGGGCGGCGGGCCCGCGGAAGGAGCGCTTGGTGTCGGCGGCGGTGGCGACCGTGTGGGCCTTGAGGGCGCGCTGCAGGCGCTCGGCGGTCGGGCGGTACCGCCGCTTGGCCTCCGGATTCAGCGTCACCAGCGAGAATCCGCTGCTGGGGTGGGGTTCCTCGGCGTGGTCGAGGCCCAGCTCCTCGGCGATCGCGAGGAAGCGTCGGTTGTGGTAACGGCCGGCGCGGGAGGTGTCGCGGACACCTCTCGCGGCGGCGATGCCGTGGACTGCCTCGTGGAGCAGTCGTTCGAAGGAGAGCTCGGCGCCACAGGCGGACGACGACTCTCCGATCAGGGACTCGGGCGCGGCGAGATCGGGCAGCTCGGGGTGGTACCGCTGAATGTCGGCCCACGCCTGTGCCAGCTCTGCGGCAAGTACAGGTGGTGTCGTGCTCACGTCGTGACAACGAGCCCGAGTGCCCCGGTGTTCCTATTCCGGGGCATCCCAAATAATTTGCACGTACCAGTCAGTTGCCCTTGATGCGTCCGGACGAGGGCGCGTGCGCCGAACTGCGGAGAAGGCGTGCAGCTCACATCAAGGTGGTGCGTAGCGCCGAGGCGGCCGGCGCGACGGTCGTGCGGAGCGCCCAGGCCCCGCGGCCCTTGCGAAGTCGCCCGAGAGACTACCCGCCGACGCCTTCGACGTGCTCGGCGCGGGGTGCCGGGTGAGACTGGTCGCAGAGCGGGCGCGGTTCGCGGGCATCGGGCGACCGGGCGCCGGCCGGCGTCCGTCACGCCGCCGGCGCGGTGCGCCGCCCACGGCCGCTCCCGTCCCACGACGGCGTGGGCGGGCCGGGGCGCACGAGCCGGTGGCGGGGCGTACGACCGGAGCACCCGCGCAGTGCTCCACGACCCCTGGACGGAACGGCGGATGCGCAGTTCCCTGGCTTACGGGGGTGCGGGTATCCCGCACGCGGGGGGCCGTCCATTCGGGCACGATCGACCTCTTGGCGGATTGGGGCGCTTTCCATGACACCAACGCTCGTCCGGAACCACCCGGACGCGGACCGCTCCGCGTCGGCGGACTCCGGTACCCGCGCGCGCGACTGGGCCGAGATCCAGGAACGAATGCTGGCCCCGCTCTACGAGGCGGTGTACGACCGCCTGGAAGTCGGGGCCGCGACCCGGATGCTGTCGCTCGGCTGCGGTTCCGGGCTGGCCATGCTCGTCGCGGCGGCCCGCGGTGCGCATGTCACCGGCGTGGACTCCGACCGGGAGCGCCTGGCGCTGGCCCGCGCGCGGCTGCTGCCCGACGCCGGGGGAGACGGTGCTCCGGCCCGCCGCCGGGCCCGACTGCTGGCGGACGGCGAACCGGCGGGCGGCCCGGACGGCGCCGCGTACACCCTGGTCACGGCCTTCGAGCCGATCGGCTGCGCGGCCGGTGACGCCGAGGGGCTGGCGCCCGCGCTGGAGTCGGCGGTGCCGCTTGCGGCGCGGGGGGCCGCCGTGGTGCTGACCGGGTGGGGTCCGCCCGAGCGGTGCGCCACGGCGGCGGTGCTGAGGGTGGCCGCGCGGCTCGCGGAGTCCGCGCGCCCGCCGCGTACGGGCCCCGGCGGCTTGCGGCCGATCCTGCGGGACGACCTGGAGGACGTGGCGCGGCGGGCCGGGCTGCGGCCGGACGGTTCGGGGCGGGTGTCGTGCCCGTTCGGGTACGCGGACACGGACAGCGCGGTGCGCGGGCTGCTGTCGACCGGGCTGTTCGACGCCGCCGTACGGGCCACCGACCGCTCCCAGGTGGAGAAGGAGGTCGCGGAGGCCCTGCATCCGTACCGGCGGCAGGACGGCACGGTGTGGATGCCCAACGTCTTCCGCTACCTGGTGTGCGCGACCTGACCGGACGCGGGCGGCACGCGTAAGGGGCGCCCCCGAGAGAGGGCGCCCCTTACGCGGTGGTGCGGTTACATGAACTTCTTGAACTCGTCCGGCAGCTCGAAGCTCTTGTCCTCCTGGGCGGGGAGGCCGAACGCGCCGCCCTGGGCCGCCGCCTGCTCGCGACGGGCGGCCGCGGCCTGCTCCTCGGCCTTGCGCTTCATGGGGTTGCCGCTCTTGCGCTTGCCCTTGGCCTGCTTGACCTGCTTCTTCTGGCGGCCGGGGCCGCCGCCCATGCCGGGGATCCCCGGCATCCCCGGCATTCCGCCGCCCTGGGCCATCTTCGACATCATCTTGCGGGCCTCGAAGAAGCGCTCCACCAGGCTCTTGACGGCGGAGACGTCGACGCCCGAGCCCTTGGCGATGCGGGCGCGGCGCGAGCCGTTGATGATCGTCGGCTCGGCGCGCTCCTTGGGGGTCATCGACTTGATGATCGCGGCGGTGCGGTCGATGTCGCGCTCGTCGATGTTGTTGATCTGGTCCTTGATCTGCCCCATGCCGGGCAGCATCCCGAGCAGCTTGGAGATGGAGCCCATCTTGCGGACCTGCTCCATCTGGGCCAGGAAGTCGTCGAGGGTGAAGTCCTTCCCACCCTTGCTCGACTGCAGCTTGGAGGCCATCTTGGCGGCCTCTTCCTGGCTGAACGTCTTCTCCGCCTGCTCGATCAGGGTGAGCAGGTCGCCCATGTCGAGGATGCGGGAGGCCATCCGGTCCGGGTGGAACGCGTCGAAGTCCTCCAGCTTCTCGCCGTTCGACGCGAACATGATCTGCTTGCCCGTGACGTGGGCGATCGACAGGGCCGCGCCGCCGCGGGCGTCGCCGTCGAGCTTGGAGAGCACCACGCCGTCGAAGCCGACGCCGTCGCGGAAGGCCTCCGCGGTGTTGACCGCGTCCTGACCGATCATCGCGTCGACGACGAAGAGGATCTCGTCGGGGCTGACGGCGTCGCGGATGTCCGCGGCCTGCCGCATCAGCTCCTGGTCGATGCCGAGGCGGCCGGCGGTGTCGACGATGACGACGTCGTGGACCTTGGTCCTGGCGAACTCGATGGAGTCCTTGGCGACCCGGACCGGGTCGCCGACGCCGTTGCCCGGCTCGGGGGCGTACACCGCGACGCCGGCGCGCTCGGCGACGACGCTCAACTGGTTGACGGCGTTGGGGCGCTGGAGGTCGCAGGCGACGAGCAGCGGGGAGTGGCCCTGGGCCTTGAGCCAGAGGCCGAGCTTTCCGGCCAGCGTCGTCTTGCCCGCGCCCTGGAGGCCGGCGAGCATGATCACGGTGGGCGGGTTCTTGGCGAACCGCAGCCGCCGGGTCTCGCCGCCGAGGATGGAGACGAGCTCCTCGTTGACGATCTTGACGACCTGCTGGGCGGGGTTCAGCGCCTGGGAGACCTCGACGCCGCGCGCCCGCTCCTTCACGTTGGCGATGAAGGCCCGGACCACGGGCAGGGCGACGTCGGCTTCCAGCAGGGCGATACGGATCTCGCGTGCCGTGGCGTCGATGTCCGCCTCGGACAAGCGGCCCTTGCCCCTGAGGTTCTTGAAAGTGGCGCTAAGGCGGTCGGAGAGAGTATCGAACACGGCGCTCGTCGGTCCTCAGGGTCGGGGGCGGGGCAGGTCGGTCGCCCTCCAGGGTATCCGGCCCCCGGAGGACGCCGACCCCGCGTCCGGGCCAGGGGTCAGCCGAGGGCCTTCTCCACCTGGCCGGCGACCTCGGCGGCCCGGTGGGCGGGCAGCGGTCCCCCGTCGCCCCCGGTGACGTAGAAGGCGTCCACGGCGTTGGCCCCGAGGGTGGAGACGTGGGCGCTGCGCACCCGTACGCCGCTGTGCTCCAGGGCGCGGCCGATCCGGTGCAGCAGCCCCGGAGCGTCCTGCGCGCGCACCTCGATGACGGTGGCGCGCCGGGAGCCCGACGCGGCGACCGTGACGCGGGGCGGCGGGGCCGCGGCGCCTCGGCGGCGGGGGTGGGCGGCGTCCCGTTCCGCGAGGCGGCCGCGGATGTCCAGGGAGCCGTCGAGGGCGCGGACCAGGTCGGCGCGGAGCCGGGCGGCCTGCGGGAGGGGGCCGTACGCGGCGGCGACCCGCCAGCTCAGCAGCAGCAGGTCGGCGGTTGCGCCCGGTTCGCCGGGCGGTTCGACGGAGCGCAGGTCGGCGGAGCGGACGGTGAGGCGGTGCAGGGCGAGGACCCCGGCGGCGGCGGGCAGGACGCCGGGGCGGTCGGGCAGGGCGATGAGGAGTTCGACGCCGACGGGTTCCGCGGCGCCGTCCCCGGCGGGCGGGTCGGGCCGGGCGTGCAGGGCGAGGGCGGGTTCGCCGGTGCGCGCGGCCTCGGCGGCCAGGCGCTCGTGCTCGGCGCGGGGGGCCGCCTCCGCGGGTTCCGGGGGCGGCTCCCCGGCGAGGGCGGCGGCGACGCGTCGGACGAGGTCGTCGACCAGGTGGGCGCGCCAGGCGCTCCAGGCGGCGGGCCCGGTGGCGAGCGCGTCGGCCTCGGTGAGGGCGTGCAGCAGTTCCAGGGTGGCGGTGCTGGAGACGGCGGCGGCGACGGACCGCACGGTGGCCGGGTCGTCGAGGTCGCGGCGGGTGGCGGTCTCCACGAGCAGCAGGTGGTGGCGGACGAGGGTGGCGATGACGTCGGCGTCGTGCCGGTCGAACCCGATGCGGGCGGCCGTCTCCCGCGCGATGACCGCGCCGGCCGCGCTGTGGTCGCCGGGGCGCCCCTTGCCGATGTCGTGGAGCAGGGCGGCGACGAGCAGGAGGTCGGGGCGGTGGACGCGACGGGTGAGGGAGGCGGCGCGGACGGCGGTCTCCACCAGGTGCCGGTCGACGGTCCAGGTGTGGACGGGATTGCGCTGGGGACGGCAGCGGATCTGCTCCCAGGCGGGCAGCAGCCGGGTGACGACCCCCTCGGCTTCGAGCGCCTCCCAGACGGCGACGGCGGCCTCGCCCGCGCCGAGCAGGGTGACCAGTTCGTCGCGGGCCTCGGGGGGCCACGGCGTGGGCAGCGGCGGGGCGGTGGCCGCCAGGTGGCGGACGAGGTGGCGGGAGAGCGGCAGCCCGGCCTCGGCGGCGGCCGCGGCCGCGCGCAGCACGAGGACCGGGTCGCGTTCGGGGCGGGCGGCGCGGGCGAGGACCACTTCGCCGTCGGCCTCCACCACCCCGTCGGCCAGCGGGGTGCGCGCGGGGGCGTTCCGCGGGGCGCGGCCGCCGAGCAGCGCGCGGAGCCCGGTGCGGGTCGTGCGGGCCCGCAGCACCCGGTCGACCTCGCGCCAGGTGACGTCGGTGGCGTACGAGATGGTGCGGGCGGCCCCGTACACCTGGCGCAGCAGGGCGTCGGCGTCCGGCAGGCCGAGCGCGCGGGCGACCTCGTCCTGGTCCTGGAGGGTGAGGCGGTCGGTGGCCCGGCCGGTGGTGAGGTGGAGGGCGTCGCGGGCGTCCAGGAGGGTGCGGCGGGCCTCGGCCAGTCCTTCGCGCGGGGCGTCGGCGATCCAGGAGGCGGCCACCGCGCGCAGGGCCGTGGCGTCGCGGAGGCCGCCGCGGGCCTCTTTCAGATCGGGTTCCAGTAGGTACGAAAGTTCGCCCGCGCGTTCGCCGCGCTCCCGGCACAGGGCGCGGAGGGCGGGGAGGCGGCGGGGGGCCTGGTCGCGCCAGTCGGCGAGGACGGCGGTGCGCAGGGCGGCGGCGAGGCGCGGGTCCCCGGCGACCGGGCGGGCGTCGAGCAGGCCGAGCTGGACGCGGAGGTCCTCGTCCGCGGCTTTGCGGGCCTCGCCGGGGGTGCGTACGGAGTGGTCGAGGGCCAGGCCCAGGTCCCAGACCGGGTACCAGAGGGCGTCGGCCAGGGCGGTGAGGGCCGCCGGCCGGGCGCTGCCGTCGTGCAGGAGGAGCAGGTCGAGGTCGCTGCGCGGGGAGAGCTCGCCTCGGCCGTAGCCGCCGACGGCGACGAGGGCCGCGCCGGGCGTCCCGGCGCGCGCGGCGGCCGAGGCGAACAGGCCGGCGAGCCAGTCGTCGGTGAGGCGGGCGAGGGCCGCGCGGCGCGGCGGCCCGGACGGCCCCCGGCGGCGCAGGAGGCGCAGCCGGGCCGCCGCGTAGCCGCCGGGTCCCGGCGCGTGGACGGCGGTGGTCGTGTCGTTCGTCACCCGGCTGCCCTTCCGTTCAGGGGACGTCGGTCACAGGGCGTCGGGGCCGCGTTCGCCGGTCCGTACGCGGACGGCGGTCTCGACCGGGACGCTCCACACCTTGCCGTCGCCGATCTTGCCGGTGCGGGCGGCCTTGACGACGACCTCGATGAGCTGGTCGGCGTCCTCGTCCTCGACGAGGATTTCGACGCGGATCTTGGGGACCAGGTCGACGGTGTACTCGGCGCCCCGGTAGACCTCGGTGTGGCCGCGCTGGCGTCCGTATCCGCTGGCCTCGGAGACGGTGAGCCCCTGGACGCCGAAGGCCTGGAGGGCCTCCTTGATCTCGTCCAGCCGGTGGGGCTTCACGACCGCGGTGATGAGCTTCATGCGTCCACCTTCTTCGCCTGGGGTGCTGCTGTCGGGGAGGGTGCGGCGGTGCGGGAGGCCGTGCCGCCGCCGGCGCCGCTGAAGTCGTACGCCGTCTCGGCGTGCTCGACCTGGTCGATGCCGGAGACCTCGTCGTCCTCGGGGACCCGCATCCCGATGGTCCGCTGGAGGAGCAGGGCGATGAGGGCGGAGGCGACCAGGGAGTAGGCGAAGACGGCGACGACGCCGAGCGTCTGCTTGCCGAGCTGTTCGAGGCCGCCGCCGTAGAGGAGGCCCTTGGCGTCGGACTGGACGCCGCCGGTGGCGAAGAGGCCGACGAGGAGGGAGCCGATGACGCCGCCGACGAGGTGGACGCCGATGACGTCGAGGGAGTCGTCGTAGCCGAAGCGGTACTTCAGGCCGACCGCCATGGCGCACAGGACACCGGCGACGGCGCCGATGGCGAGGGCGCCGAGCGGGCTGACGGAGCCGCCCGCCGGGGTGATGGCGACGAGGCCGGCGACCGCGCCGGAGGCGGCGCCCAGCGTGGTGCAGGCGCCGTGGCGCAGCTTCTCGTAGCCGAGCCAGGCCAGGACGGCGGCGGCCGCGGCGACCTGGGTGTTGAGGAACATGACCGCGCCGACGCCGTCGTCGTTGCCGAGCCAGGAGCCGGCGTTGAAGCCGAACCAGCCGAACCACAGCAGGGCCGCGCCCAGCATGACGAGCGGCAGGCTGTGCGGCCGCATGAGGTCCCTGCCGAAGCCGACGCGCTTGCCGATCACGAGGATCACGCCGAGGGCCGCCGCACCGGCGTTGATGTGGACGGCCGTGCCGCCGGCGAAGTCGATGACGCCCATCTCGAAGAGCCAGCCGCCCGCGCCCCAGACCCAGTGGGCGACGGGGAAGTAGACGGCGGTGACCCACAGGACGACGAAGAGCGCCCACGCGGTGAACTTCACCCGGTCGGCCAGCGCCCCGCTGATCAGGGCCGGGGTGAGGACGGCGAACATCAGTTGGAAGGCGGCGAAGACGTAGACCGGGATGGTGTAGCCGTCCCAGAGCTCGGTGACGCCGATCCCGCTGAGGCCGACGTAGTCGGCGCTCCATCCGACGACCGAGCCGGCGTCGGCGCCGAAGGCCAGGCTGAACCCGTAGAGCACCCACAGGACGGTCACGATCCCGAGGCTGATGAAGCTCATCATCAGCATGTTGAGGGTGCTCTTGACGCGGACCATGCCTCCGTAGAAGAAGGCCAGGCCGGGGGTCATGAGCATCACCAGGGCGGAGCAGATGAGCATGAACCCGGTGTTGGCGGCAGACAGGTGGGGGCCGTCTGCGGCGAGTGTCGTGATGCCTGGGCGCATCGGCGTCTCCTCGTCGTCGGTGCGGGCGCGGTGTGCGGGGACGCCGCGGGCGGGCTGGCCGGTTGTGCGCCCTGAGCCTGGCGGAGCGCCGTTTCGGGGGATGCCGCACGGTGTTACGCGAGCGTGACGAGGAGCAGCGGTGTGTTACGTCCGCGTGACGCCGGGGCGAAGCGGCGGCGTCAGGACCGCACCGCGGCGCGCGCGGCCGGGGCGCCGGGGGCGCGGACCGCACGGATCCGGCCGCGGCGGACTCGTCCGCGCGACCGGGCGCCGGAGGGGCGGCGGGCCGGTCAGAGGGCTTCGGCGGTCTCGGGCAGTTGCTCGTGGAGGAGTTCGGTGAGCCGGGCGACCTCGGCGACGTCGCCGAAGTCGCGGGCGGCGGTGTCGACGGTCTTGCGCAGGCGGGTGTTCACCCGCTCGGAGCGGACCTTCTTGGCGATCCGCAGGGCGCGGGCGGCGAGCACGGTGGACTGCTCCGGCTCGCGCTGCAGGAGGTGGACGGTGGCCATGCCGATGAGGTTGAGCGCGTAGGAGCGCTGGTGCTCGTCGTCCTCGCCGAACAGCTCGACCGCCTTCTCCATGACGGGCTCGGCGAGCGAGGCGTAGGCGGGGCTGCGGCCGGCGACGTAGGCGAGGTCGCGGTAGGAGTGGGCGTTCTCACCGTTCAGCTCGGCCTCGGAGAAGAAGCGGATCCAGTCGGGCTCGGGCTCGCCGTCCAGCCCGGCGTCCAGGAAGGTGTCCTCGGCCATCCGGACGGCCCGCTTGCACTTGCCGGGCTGGCCCATGTTGGCGTAGGCGCGGGCCTCCATGGCGTACAGCATGGCCTGGGTACGGGAGGTGGCGCAGTCGCGGCTGCCGTACTGCGCGAGGTGGATCAGCTCCAGGGCGTCGTCGGGGCGGCCCAGGTGGATCATCTGGCGGCTCATGCTGGACAGGATGTAGCTGCCGAGCGGCTTGTCCCCGGCCTCCTTGGCGGCGTGCAGGGCGAGCACGAAGTACTTCTGGGCGGTGGGCTGGAGGCCGACGTCGTAGCTCATCCAGCCGGCCAGCTCGGCCAGTTCGGCGGCGCAGCGGAAGAGGCGCCGGGCGGTGGGGCCGGGCTGCGGCTCCTGGAGCAGGTCGGTGACCTCGTGGAGCTGGCCGACGACGGCCTTGCGGCGCAGTCCGCCGCCGCACTGGGCGTCCCACTGCCGGAACATCGCGGTGGTCGACTCCAGCAGGTCGAGCTCGGGCGGGGAGAGCTTGGAGGGGCGGTGGGGGGTCGGGGCGTCCGCCTCGTCGGCGCCGCGGGCGGGGACGGGCACCAGCCAGCGCTGCATGGGCTCGATGAGCGAGGGGCCGGCGGCCAGTGCGAGCGAGCTGCCGAGGAAGCCGCGCCGGGCGAGCATCAGGTCGCTGCGGGAGAACTCGCTGAGCAGGGCGACCGTCTGGGGCCCGGCCCAGGGCAGGTCGACGCCGGAGACCGAGGGCGACTGGTGGGCGGTGCGCAGGCCGAGGTCCTCGACGGCGACGACGGCGCCGAAGCGCTCGGAGAACAGCTCGGAGAGGATGCGCGGGATGGGCTCCCGCGGCTGCTCCCCGTCCAGCCAGCGCCGCACCCGCGAGGTGTCGGTGCTGATGTGGTGCGCGCCCATCTGCCGTGCCCGCCGGTTCACCTGGCGGGCCAGCTCGCCCTTGGACCAGCCGCTGCGGACGAACCACGATCCCAACTGCCCGTTGGGGCGCTTCCCGGCGTCCGTCCCGCCCGCACCGCTGCCACTCACTGGAACGCCCCCATCCCCGCCGAAACCTCGTCGCGCGAACCACTATCAGAATGCCGTGCATCGGCGCTGTTCGTACGGGAGTCCCACACCATTGAACAGGAAGTCGGGCTGCCTGGGGCATACCCGTGGGTGCACATGCTCCCAGGGTTCGGGTACCGACGGTAATCCTACGATCACCACCTCGGCGAGGGGGGCCCCGGAAACGCCACCATTCGCCACCCCTTCGAGGGAACCCGACTGCCGCCCGGCACGCTTGACTTGGGCGATCACGACCGTATGACGAGCGGATGGACGCACTCAGGGGCGCGCGCCCCGTGCCGCGCTCCCTGGCGCACTACCGCGCACACCACCCGAACGTGTCGCGGCGACGGAGGGTCACCCGCGGACCGCGCGACGTAACCACCGCTGACTTGGACCCGTTGGAGGGGGTATGGGCTTCACGATCGGCGGCAGCCGGGAGATCCGATCCGGTGCGCGGCGGCGCTCCCGCGGCGTCGAAGCCACCGCGGTGGCCGCGTACACGGGGCTGTGGGGCTGGGACGTGGCGCCCGGCGCGCGGGCCGTGGCCGGCTCCTGTTCGTGCGGCGACCCGGCGTGCCCCGCGCCCGGAGCCCACCCGCTGGGCTTCGCCCGCGAGGTCCCGGCCGGCTCCGGGCTGGAGCGCGCGGCGGACGCCTGGGCCGAGACGCCGGGCGCGGCGATGCTGCTGCCGGTGGGCCGCTCCTTCGACGTCCTGGAGGTCGCGGAGCAGGCAGGGCGGCGCGCCCTGGTGCGGATGGAGCGGATGGGGCTGCCGCTGGGGCCGGTGGCGGTGACGCCGACCGGTCGGGCGCAGTTCTTCGTCGCGCCGGGGGCCGCCGCCGGACTGCCCGGACTGCTCTACCGGATGGGCTGGGATGACGCCCGCCTCGACCTGCGCGCCCTGGGCGCTGGGTCGTACGTCACCGCGCCGCCCTCCGACCTCGGCGGCCTCGGCCCGGTCCGCTGGCTGCGCCCCCCGGAGCTGGACCCGGCGGCCGCTCCCCCGCAGGCGCGGCTGCTGCTGGGGACGCTGGCGTACGTCTGCCACCGCTCGTAGGGCCCCGGGGGGGGGGGGGGGGGGGGGGGGGGGGGGGGGGGGGGGGGGGGGGGGGGGGGGGGGGGGGGGGGGGGGGGGGGGGAGGGGGGGGGGGGAGGGGAGGAAAGGCACAAAGCTACCCGAATACCCCCCCG
>NZ_JBVJCD010000037.1:0-27960 GCF_055588985.1 Streptomyces sp. NPDC041970 | reverse complement strand
ACCCCCTGCCCCCCCCCCCCCCCCCCCCCCCCCACCCCCCCCCCCCCTCCCCTGCCCCCCCCCCCCCCCCCCCCCCCCCCCGTACGGGGTGCGCGTGCCTCAGTCGCCGATCAGGGCGTCCACGAAGGCCGCCGGCTCGAACGGGGCCAGGTCGTCCGGCCCCTCGCCCAGGCCGATCAGCTTCACCGGTACGCCCAGCTCGCGCTGGACCGCGATGACGATGCCGCCCTTGGCGGTGCCGTCGAGCTTGGTCAGGACGATGCCGGTGATGTCCACGACCTCCGCGAACACCCGCGCCTGGACGAGGCCGTTCTGCCCGGTGGTGGCGTCGAGGACGAGCAGCACCTCGTCCAGCGGGCCGTGCTTCTCGACGACGCGCTTGACCTTGCCCAGCTCGTCCATGAGACCGGTCTTGGTGTGCAGCCGGCCGGCGGTGTCGATGAGGACGACGTCGGCGCCTTCGGCGATGCCCTCCTTCACGGCGTCGAAGGCGATCGACGCCGGGTCGCCGCCCTCGGGTCCGCGGACCGTGCGCGCCCCGACGCGCTCGCCCCAGGTCTGGAGCTGGTCGGCGGCTGCGGCGCGGAAGGTGTCGGCCGCGCCGAGCACCACGCTGCGGCCGTCGGCGACGAGCACGCGGGCCAGCTTGCCGGTGGTGGTGGTCTTGCCGGTGCCGTTGACGCCGACGACCATGACGACGCCCGGAGTCTCGGCGCCGCCCTCGGTCCTGACCTCGCGGTCGAGGTCGGGGCCGAGCAGCGCGATCAGTTCTTCGCGGAGCAGGGCGCGCAGCTCCTCGGGGGTGCGGGTGCCGAGCACCCGGACCCGCTCCCGGAGCCGTTCGACCAGCTCCTGGGTGGGGGCGACGCCGACGTCGGCGGTGAGCAGGGTGTCCTCGATCTCCTCCCACGTGTCCTCGTCGAGGTTGTCCCGCGACAGGAGGGTCAGGAGGCCCTTGCCCAGTGAGTTCTGCGAGCGGGCGAGCCGGGCCCGCAACCGGACGAGCCGGCCCTCGGTGGGCTCGGGGATCTCCAGCGCGGGGGGCGCGGGAGCCTCGGCGACCGGGGCCTCCTCCGCGGGCGCGGTGGCGTCCGGGAGACCGACGTCGTCGATGGTGCGCCGCGCTTCGTCGCGCGGCGTCTCGGCCTCCTCGCCGACGCTGGGCTCGGCGGGAGGGGTGATGGTCGGCGTGCTCGGCGGCGGGGGCGGCAGCTTCTTCTTGCGGCTGCTCACCACGAGCCCGCTGATCAGGCCGACCGCGACCAGGGCGATGACTACAGCAAGGATGACGATTTCCATAACGGGTCCAGTATCGGCCACGCCCGTCCGGCGGGCGCTGCCCCGTCGGGCCCTCCGGCGATCCGAGGCGCCCTATGCCCCTTTTGGGCGTCATGCGAACGGGTGCCCGCCTTCTCCGGTCACCCCGCCGGCCGCCGGACGCGGCCCCGCCCCGGCTCAGCGGGGAGCCGGGGCGGGGGCCGGGAGGGGCGGGGCGGGGCGGCGGCCGGGCGTCCTCTCAGCCCATCTCCTCCAGCGTCTTGCCCTTGGTCTCCTTCACGAACACGAGCACGAAGGGGATCGAGAGCAGGGCGAAGCCGGTGTAGATCATGTAGGTGCCCGACAGGTTCCACTCGGCCAGGCTGGGGAAGCTCGCGGTGATGGCCCAGTTGGCGATCCACTGGGCGGAGGCGGCGACTCCGAGGGCGGCGGCCCGGAGGCGGTTGGGGAACATCTCGCCCAGGAAGACCCAGACGACGACGCCCCACGACAGGGCGAAGAAGAGCACGAACGTGTGGGCGGCGATCAGCGCGACGGCGCCCTGGGTGGTGGGGAGCTTGCCGTCGACCAGGTCGGCGGAGAAGGCCCACGCCTCGAAGGCCAGCGCGACGGCCATGCCGGTGGAGCCGATGAGGGCGAGCGGCCGCCGGCCCACCCGGTCCACCAGCACCATCGCGATCGCCGTGCCGATGATGTTGATGATCGAGGTGGTGAACGAGTAGAAGAACGAGTCGGTCGGGTCGATGCCGACGGACTGCCAGAGCGTCGCGGAGTAGTAGAAGGCCACGTTGATGCCGACGAGCTGCTGGAAGAGCGAGAGACCGATGCCGATCCAGACGATCGGCAGGAAGCCGAAGCGGCTGCCGAGCAGGTCCCGGAAGGAGGACTTGTGCTCGCGGCGCATGGCGGTCTCGATCTCGGTCACGCGGGCGTCGAGGTCGATGTGCTCGCCCTCGACCTCCGCCAGGATCTTGCGGGCGCGGTCCTTCCTGCCCACCGAGATGAGGAAGCGCGGGGACTCCGGGATGGCGAAGGAGAGCAGTCCGTACAGGAGGGCCGGCAGGACCATCACGCCGAGCATCCACTGCCACGCCTCCAGGCCGAGGATCTCGCCGCGCTGGTCGCCGTCGGCGACCTGGAGGATGCCGTAGTTGACGAGCTGGGAGACGGCGATGCCGATGACGATCGCGGCCTGCTGGAAGGAGCCGAGCCGGCCGCGGTAGGCGGGCGGCGAGACCTCGGCGATGTAGGCCGGGCCGATCACGGACGCCATGCCGATGGCGAAGCCGCCGATGACGCGCCACACCGCCAGGTCCCAGAGCGCGAACGGCAGGGCGGATCCCACCGCGCTGGCCGCGAAGAGCACGGAGGAGATCTGCATACAGCGGATGCGGCCGATCCGGTCGGCGATCCGTCCGGCGGTCGCGGCCCCGATCGCACAGCCGATCAGGGCGATGGCGATCACCTGGGCCAGGGTCCCGGAGCCGATGTCGTAGCGGCTGCGGATCGCCTCGACCGCCCCGTTGATGACGGAGCTGTCGTATCCGAAGAGGAAGCCGCCCATCGCCGCGGCCGCGGTGATGAAGATGACATGGCCGAGGTGGTCCGGATGGGCCTCTCGGGCTCTGGACGCCGGTCCGTTCTCATTGCTGGTCACGTGAACTCCTGATGCCTGGCCGCAACTCAGACGTGGGGGTGAGCCTTCCCAGTGGGGCACAACATCCGGCCCGCCACCACTTGAAGGAGAAAACAACGGTGCAGAGGTTATGTGTTCAAGTATCGAAGTCGATCTGCCGGAGCTGATGCCTCGTGTACCCAGGACCGGCGGAAAGGCACCGGGCACTTTCGAGGGGCGGAACGCGGCTCAGCGGAGGCGCTGGCTGATGACCTTCGACACGCCGTCGCCCTGCATCGACACACCGTAGAGCGCGTCCGCGACCTCCATCGTCCGCTTCTGGTGGGTGATCACCAGCAACTGCGAGGTCTCCCGGAGCTCCGCCATGATCCGGATGAGCCGCTGCAGGTTGGTGTCGTCGAGCGCCGCCTCGACCTCGTCCATCACGTAGAACGGGCTGGGCCGGGCCTTGAAGATCGAGACCAGCAGCGCCACCGCCGTCAACGAGCGCTCGCCGCCGGACAGCAGGGAGAGCCGCTTCACCTTCTTGCCCGGCGGGCGCGCCTCGACGTCCACGCCGGTGGCCAGCATGTCGTGGGGGTCGGTCAGGACCAACCGCCCCTCGCCGCCGGGGAAGAGCCGGGCGAAGACCCCCTCGAACTCGCGGGCCGTGTCCCGGTACGCCTCGGTGAACACCTGCTCGACCCGCTGGTCGACCTCCTTGACCACCTGGAGCAGGTCGGCCCGCGTCTTCTTCAGGTCTTCGAGCTGCTCGGACAGGAACTTGTGCCGTTCCTCCAGCGCCGCGTACTCCTCCAGCGCGAGCGGGTTCACCTTCCCGAGCTGCTGGTACGCCCGTTCGGCCGACCGCAGCCGCTTCTCCTGCTCGGCCCGCGCGTACGGCCGCGGCCGGTTGCGCGGGTGGTCCGGGTCCTCGGGCAGCTCCTCGCCGTCCGCCGCCGGCGACGGCGGCACGAGTTGGTCGGGGCCGTACTCGGCGGTCAGCCCGGCCGGCTCCACGCCCAGCTCCTCCAGGGCCCTCGCCTCCAACTGCTCGATGCGCAGCCGCTTCTCCGCCCCCAGCACCTCACCCCGGTGGACGGAGTCGGTGAGCTTGTCCAACTCGTCCTTGAGCCCGCGGCCCCGGTCGCGCTCGGCGGCCAGCTCGCGCTCCCGCTCGCCCTTCGCCGCCTCGGCCGATGTCCGCTCCCGATCGGCCCGTACGAGGGACGCCTCGACGTGCGCCAGCAACTGACGCGCCCCGGCGGCGACGGCCGACGCCACCTCGGCCTCGTACCGCAGCCGGGCCCGGCGCCGCTCGGCGCGGGTGCGCGCCTCCCGCTCGGTCCGGGCGGCCCGGTCCAGCCCGTCGGCGCGCCCCGCCAGCGCCTTGACCCGCTCCTCGTGGGTGCGCGCCTGGAGCCGGGCCTCCATCTCGGTCTGGCGCGCGGTGGCCCCGTCGGCGGCGAGCCGGTCCCGTACGGAGGTGTCGGGCTCCTCGTCGACCGGGGCCTCCTCGGCCGCCAGCAGCCGCTCGGCCAGCTCCTCGGCCTCCTCGACGGCCCGCTCCAGGGCCTCCTGGGCGCGGGCGGCGGCCTCCGCCATCCGCTCGGCCTCGCCCGCGGCGCCCCGAGCCTGCCCGGCGAGCCGCCCGAGCCGCTGGGCGAACCCCGACCTCTCCCGCTCGCCCGCCCGGCGGCGCTCCCCCAGCTCCTCCACCAGCGCGGCCTCCCGCCGGCGCCGCTCCCCCGCCAGGCGCTGGGCCTCCGCCAGCTCCTCGCACCGCACGGCGAGGTCGGCCAGCTCCGCGGCGGCCTCGTCGACGGACGCCTGCACCTCCAGGAGGCTGGGCGCGCCCGCCGACCCGCCGTACGCGAAGTGGGCGGCGAGCACGTCCCCCTCGCCGGTCACGGCGGTCAGTGCCGGGTCGGCGGCCACCAGGGCCTCGGCGTCCTCCAGCGTCCCGACGACGACCATGTCCGCCGTGACGCGGCGTACGGCCTCCACCAGCGCGGCGGGCCCGCGCACCAGCTCCGCCACGGCGGGCGCGGGCGCGGCGAGGGCCACCGGGGCGTGCTCACCGCGGTCCTGCGGGCGGGCCGCGTCCGCGCCGGCCGCCGCGCCGCTCCGGGCGGGCGGCGGGGCGGACGTACCGGGGCTCCCCGCGCGTCCACCGTCCCGTACGGGCTCGCCGGGCTGCTCCGGTACGGCGCGGGGCCGGGCGGCGCCGTCCGCGCCCAGCAGCAGCGCCGCGCGCCCGGCGTCCTCCTCGCGCAGCAGCCGGATCGCGGCGGCGGCCGCGGCCGGGTCCGCGACGGCCACCGCGTCCGCCGCGACGCCGAGGGCGGCGGCGACCGGGACCTCGTAGCCGGGCTCGACGGTGAGCAGGGCGGCGGCCGGGCCGAGGAGGCCGGTCAGCCGGTCGCCGGCCCCGAGCAGAGCCCCCGTGCCGTCCTTGCGGCGCAGCCCCAGGGCCAGCGCCTCGTGCCGCGCGGCGACCGCCGCCCGCCTGCGCTCGGCGCCCGTGGCCTCGTCGCGGGCGGCGCTGTGGGCGGCCTCGGCCTCCGCCAGGGCGCGCTTGGCGGCCTCGTGCCGGGCGGCCAGCTCCTCGTCGTCCTCGTCCAGGCCGTCGGCCTCGGCCTTGAGCTGCTCGTACTCCTCCTGGGCGGCGTCCGCGCGCTCCCGCGCCTCGTCGCGCGAGGCGGCCAGCCGGTCGATCTCCGCCCTGGCCGAGCCGGCCCGGCCGCGCGCCGCGTCGACCTGCCCCTGGAGCCGGGCGAGCCCTTCGCGGCGGTCGGCGACGGCCCGAGCGGCGTCCCTGAGCCGGCGCTCCTCCGCGGCCAGCGCGCGTTCCAGGTCGGCACGGTGGGCGACGGTGTCCTCCAGCGCGTGTTCGGCCGCCTCCAGCGCGGCCGTCAGCTCCGCCTCCTGCTCGCGGACCCGAGCGGCCTCGCGCTCCAGGTCCTCGGGGTCGCGGCCCCGGCGCTCCTCGGCGGGGGCTTCGGAGGCGCTGCGGACGCGGGCGTCGGCCAGGGAGATCGTGCCGCGTACCCGCTCGGCCAGTTGCGACAGCTCGTACCAGGTCTGCTGGGCGCGCTGGAGCCGGGGCGCGAGGCGGCGCACCTCGCCCTCCAGTTCCGCCTCGCGGGCGAGCGCCGCCTTCAGCTCGGCCTCGGCGGCGTCCTTGCGCTTCTTCAGCTCGGCCTCGTCGGCGATCTCGTCGCGCAGCGCGTCGCGGAGGATCACCAGGTCGTCCGCGAGGAGGCGCAGCCGGGCGTCGCGCAGGTCGGCCTGGATGACGGCGGCTCGGCGGGCGACGGCGGCCTGCCGGCCGAGGGGCTTGAGCTGGCGGCGCAGTTCGGCGGTGAGGTCCTGGACGCGCGCCAGGTTGGCGCCCATCGCGTCCAGTTTCCGCAGCGCCTTCTCCTTGCGCTTGCGGTGCTTGAGCACGCCGGCCGCCTCCTCGATGAAGGCCCGGCGGCCCGTCGGGTCGGCGTGCAGGACGGAGTCCAGTCGGCCCTGGCCGACGATGACGTGCATCTCGCGGCCGATGCCGGAGTCGGAGAGGAGTTCCTGGACGTCCAGAAGTCGGCAGGCGTCCCCGTTGATCTGGTATTCGCTGCCGCCGTTGCGGAACATGGTCCGGGTGATCGTCACCTCGGCGTACTCGATGGGCAGCGCGCCGTCGGAATTGTCGATGGTCAGCGAGACTTCCGCGCGCCCGAGCGGAGGCCGCCTGGTCGTCCCGGCGAAGATCACGTCTTCCATCTTGCCGCCGCGCAGGGATTTGGCCCCCTGTTCCCCCATGACCCAGGAGAGCGCGTCCACCACATTGGATTTGCCCGAGCCGTTGGGGCCGACGACACAGGTGATACCCGGTTCGAAACGCAGGGTGGTGGCGGACGCGAACGATTTGAAACCACGCAGGGTCAGGGCCTTGAGGTGCACGCCGCCGGACTCTACCTTTCGCTCCCGGTTTCGCCGGTGAGGGCGCAGGGCAGATCAGACGGTGAGCCGAGGCGGGTCTGCCGGGCGGGGCACCGCAGGAAGAAGAAAAGGGACGCCGAAGCGTCCCTGGGATCTTGCTGGTCCTGCGCCGTGCGCTGACGGACACGCGTCGTCGGGCTACGGCGGCCCCAGGGTGAATCCGGGGTCCCGGTGCTGCGAAGACGTCGATCCGCGACGCAGGACGAATCAGAGGTGTTCCGAGGCTGTTGAGCGTGGTCGACCCGACCGGCCCCATGGGGCCGCGATGGTCAGGTCAGCGCAGGCTCGCCCTGGGGTACGTCGATGTCGATGCTGTCGAGCAGCGACTCCTGGTGCTGAGCGGCGGCGTTGAGCGCGTCGTTCTCGCCCTGGATGCGGCTGAGTTCGGATTCCAGGTCCTGGACGCGCTGCTGGAGCCGTCGCATCTCGGCGAGGAGTCGCGGGTCGGAACCGCCGACGTAACCGAGAAGCGCCTTTGCCATGATGGATGGTCCTCCACAATGAGTGACCGACCGATGCGGTGTGGGTCGTCAGGGGGAGCGCACCCGCGATGCTCGGCAGGGCTTGTCATCACTGCGGTTCTGCTGCCCAACAGCTCTACCGAACAGCTCAGGTGCGCGGGGATTTCAGCGTCTCACCAAAAAGTTTGACGGTCAACACGATCACACTCCGTGGGCGCGGGTGTCCCTCGGGCGTACGGCGGAACGATCCGGCGGCACCACTCCCGCGAGGGCGCGCGAGGGGCGTGGAGGATCTTCGTCGACGCCGCGCCCATGAACAAGATCGGTTATTCGGCGATCAAGAACGCCGCCCACTTCATCGCAGGTCATTTCGGGTCCGGCGCGCCGACGCGATACCACCGCGGCCCGTCGGAGGCATTCGCTCCGCTGAGGTGAACGCGTCATTCCGGGGCTTTCGGGGGACGAGGATCAGCGGATGGCGAATCCCTCGTAACCCCCGCGCGGCGTGTCCCAGATCTCAGTGACCCCGCTCACGCGGCCGGGTGTGTCGTCGGAGCGCAGCCACTCCAGCAGGCGGTGGCAATTCTCACGCGGCCCCTCGGCCACGATCTGCACCCGGCCGTCGTCGAGATTGAGGGCGAAGCCGGTGAGCCCGCCGATTTCCAGGGCGTTTGCCCTGGTGAACCAGCGGAAGCCCACTTGCTGCACTCGGCCGCGTACCCAGACGACGAGGCGCGCATCTTCGTTCATGCCCGAACGCTAACGGGCTCGCCTCCCTCGCGGGACATCACCCCCTTTTGCCCCATGAGCTACAGTCCGGTCGCAATAGCCTCACTCGATCGGGTGAGGGCGTCAGGGATATCGACCCTTGGTCGACCATGCGCGGTCCGATCGGCGGGCGACAGAGCAGGAGACGGACGCCCCGGCGGCGTCCGGAGCACCAGGAGAGGCACAGCGCATGGGACGCCACCGACGATCCGCCGCAGGTCCCGCCGCTGACGGGTCCGCCGTCCCGCGCGGCGGAGCGCGCCGAGGGAAGAAGCCCTCCGTGCCCGTGCGCGCCGGACTCCTCGGCGTCTCGGCGGCCGTGGCCGTCGGCGCGGTCGCCGTCGCCACGGGCCTGCTGCCCGGCGGTCCGACGTACACCTCCGGCGGGGACGCCCCGGTGGAGCAGGTGCGCACCGGCGGCGCCCCGGAACTGCTGACGCAGGGCGGCAGCTCCACCGCGCCCGCCGACCGGGAGAGCGGGCGCCCGAAGGCGAAGGGCGAGGCTCCCACGAGGAGCGCGTCCCGGCCCCCGGCGTCGCCCGCCGCGACGCCTTCGCGGTCGGCGGAGCCGGCCGCCCCGTCCGCCTCCCCCGCCTCCCCGGCGAAGAAGCCGACCGCGGCCCCGTCCGGGACGTCGCGGACCTCCGGCCCGGCCCCGCGCACGAGCACCGCCCCGGCGAGCAGGACACCCGCGCCGCCGAAGACCTCCGCCGCCCCGGCGCCCCGCACCGAAGCGGCCCCCTCCCCCTCCGACGCCTCCGCCCGCGCCGAGGTGCTGGGCCTGGTGAACCAGGAGCGGGCGACGGCCGGCTGCTCGCCGCTGACCGCCGCCTCCCCGTTGACGTCGCTCGCCCAGGGCTTCAGCGAGGACATGGCGGCGCGCGGCTTCTTCGACCACACCGACCCGGACGGCCGCACCCCCTGGGACCGCGCCGCGCGGGCCGGGGTCCAGGGGCTCGGCGCGGAGAACATCGCCCGCGGCCAGGCGGACGCGCGGAGCGTGATGGCGGCCTGGATGGACAGCGAGGGCCACCGCGCGAACATCCTCAACTGCGCTTACACGACCATCGGCATCGGCGTGCACGAGGGTTCCGGCGGCCCGTGGTGGACGCAGAGCTTCGGCTTCTGACCGCACGCCCGAGCGGCGTCGGCCCCCGCCGGGCCGCACGCCCGCGGTCGCGGGCGTGCGGACGCGTCACGCCGGGAGGCGGGGCGGCCGCTGGCAGCGCGGGCAGAAGTAGCTGGAGCGGTTCATCCAGGCGCTGCGGCGCATCGGGGCGCCGCAGCGGTGGCAGGGTTCGCCCTCCCGGCCGTAGGCGTCGAGCGACCGGTCGAAGTATCCGGACTCGCCGTTCACGTTGACGTACAGGCTGTCGAAGCTGGTGCCGCCCTGGGCGAGAGCCGCGTTCATGACGTCGCGGGCGTGGCCGAGCAGTTCGGCCGACTTGGGCCGGGTCAGGGTGCCGGTCGGCCGGTCGTAGTGCAGCTTGGCGCGCCAGAGCGCCTCGTCGGCGTAGATGTTGCCGACGCCGCTGAGCAGGGTCTGGTCGAGCAGGGCGCGTTTGACCGTCGTACGGCGCAGCCTCAGCGCCGCGTGGAACGCGGCGTCGTCGAAGAGCGGGTCGAGCGGGTCGCGGGCGATGTGCGCGATGACGTCCGGCAGCCCGTCGGGGGTGTTGCCGTGCAGGGAGAGCCCGCCGAAGGTGCGCTGGTCGACGAAGCGCAGCTCGGTCCCGAGCGCGTCGTCGAACCGCATCCGGACCCGCAGGTGCTTCTCGTCGGGCGCGTCCGCCGGCCGCACCAGCAACTGCCCGCTCATCCCCAGGTGGCCGAGCAGGGAGGCGGAGGCCCCCTCCACGGGCACCCAGAGGTACTTGCCGCGGCGCATCGCCGTGCCGAGGCGGGCCCCGCGGAGCCGGGCGGCGAAGTCGACGCCGCCCGCGAGGTGCCGGCGGACGGAGCGCGGGTGCAGGACCTCCGCCTCGGCGACGGTGCGGCCGCTGACCCAGCGCTCCAGGCCCCGGCGGACGACTTCGACCTCGGGCAGCTCGGGCACGGTGGACTCCAGGGGACGAGGGGGCGGGGGCGTGAGGGCGGGGGCCCGCGGACGCGCGGGAACGGGGCGGAAGACCGCCCTCCGGGGTGCCCGGCGGCCTTGCGGACAGCCTTCGGCCGCTGAGGCCCGGACAGGGAGAACCCCCCGGTGCACATGGCACCGGGGGGTCCCCTTCGCGTCAGGCCGGAGCGGCGTCCGTGTGCGGCGACGGTTCGGCAGGGGTGTCGGCGGCCCCTCCGTCGGCCGCGGACTTCTCCGCGGCCCTCCGTGCTTCCGCGGCGGCGCTGATCTCGCGCCAGGCGGACTCGGCCGCCTGCTGCTCCGCTTCCTTCTTGCTACGGCCGGTGCCGGTGCCGTACGAGACACCACCGACGCGAGCAGCAGCAGTGAAGGTCTTCTCGTGATCCGGGCCGGTCTCCGTGACGAGGTACTCGGGGACTCCGAGGCTCTCGCTCGCGGTGAGCTCCTGGAGGCTGGTCTTCCAGTCCAGGCCGGCGCCGAGGTTCGAGGACCTGTCGATCAGCGGGTCGAAGAGCCGGTGGACCAGCTCCGAGGCCGCGCTGAGGCCCTGGTCGAGATAGACCGCGCCGATCACCGCTTCGAGGGTGTCGGCGAGGATGGAAGCCTTGTCCCGGCCCCCCGTGCCCTCTTCACCCCGGCCGAGCCGGATGAAGGAGCCGAGTTCGAGGCCGCGGCCCACTTCCGCAAGCGCACGCGAGTTGACCACCGCGGCCCGCAACTTGGCCAGTTGGCCTTCGGGCAGGTCGGGGTGGGTGCGGTACAGCGTGTCCGTGACCACCAGGCCGAGCACCGAATCCCCGAGGAATTCGAGCCGCTCGTTGGTGGGCAGACCGCCGTTCTCGTACGCGTACGAACGGTGGGTCAGCGCACGCACCAGAAGGGCGGACTCGACGTTGTATCCGAGCCGCCCTTCCAGAAGCGTGTGGGACGAGGCTGTGTTGACGTTGTCTGCCTGCTTCTTGGCGTGGGACAACTCAGACATCGGGCCTCTCACCAGCCGCTCAGACCTCGAGGACCTGGCGCTTGTTATAGGTGCCGCAGCTCGGGCACGCAATGTGCTGGAGCTTGGGCTCCTGGCAACGCTCGCACGAAACCAGGGTGGGGACCGCAGCCTTCCACTGCGACCGGCGGTGGCGCGTGTTGCTGCGCGACATCTTCCGCTTCGGAACAGCCACGGCTACTTCTCCTGCTTCTCGTCGACGCCCGGTTCGGCGCCGCCCATGTTGTCCTTCTCGCCGTCCTGAACGGTCTCGGCGAGTCCTTGCAGTGCCGCCCAACGGATGTCGACGGCGTCGTGGTGGTGGCCCGGATGCTCGTCCAGCCTGATTCCGCATTCGGAACACAGACCGGCGCAGGTCTCCTTGCACACCGGCTGCATGGGCAGTGCGAGCACTACCGCGTCACGCAGCACTGACTCGAGGTCGAACAAGCCGTCCTCGAGGAAGAACCTGTCCTCGTCGTCCTCGGCGTCGTCGGCCGGGTCCGCCGCACTGCTGCGGGCCCGGTCATCGGCGTCAGGGTACGAGAACATCTCCTGGAAATCCGCGTCGACCTCTATGGTCAGCGGCTCCAGACACCTTACGCACTCCCCCTCGGCGGTCGCACGGGCGGTGCCTGTGACAAGCACCCCTTCCATGACCGACTCGAGGCGGAGGTCCAGCTCCACGGGCGCGCCTTCCGGCACGCCGATGACGCCGTCGATGCCCAGGACCGGTGAACCGGGTGCGTCCACCGTGCGGGTGAGCCGCTTCAGAGCACCGGGACGCCGACCCAGCTCGTGCGTGTCGAACACGAGGGGGTTGCGGTGGTCGAGGTGGCCGTTCAGGGCTTCTCCTGCTTTCGGGATCTCGTGCGTCGTGCTGGGGAGGGGGCCGACCCGTCGGATTCGAGGCGGGCAGGCGGGATCGCGGAGCTACGCGCGACCGAGGATTCAGGATACTGGACGGACCGCCCAGCACCCAATCGGGGCGGCCCGCACCCCGCCGGACCTGGCCCCGCGCCCGGACCGGCGCGCGCGGGGCGGCGGGATCAGCGGCCCTGTTCGTACCGGCGGAGCTGCTCCAGGTCGATCATGCTGGTGTCGAAGAGGCTGGTCTCGTCCAGCGCCCCGTCGCCCTGCCGGGCGGGCGGCCGGGGCTGGGGCTGCTGCTCCTGCCAGCCGTAGTCGGGCTGGGCCTGCGGCGCGGGGTACTGGCCCGTCCCGTACCCCGTCTGCTGGTAGGCGGCGTACGGATCGGGCTGCTGGTAGCCGTACGCGTCGGGGGCGCCGCCCGGCTGGAGCGGCTGCTCCTGGTAGCCGTAGGCCGCCTGCGCGTACTGCGGCTCGACCGGGGGCTGCGCCGGGTAGAGCGGCGGCTGCTGGGGCTCGTGGGGCGGCTGGGGCTGGTGGGACGGCTGCCGCGGGTCCGGGGGGGCCAGCTCGGCGAGCCCGGCCAGGTAGTCGGCGTCGCTGGTGTGCCCCTGGTCTCCCGCGGCGTCCTGGGCGGCCATGTGCGCGCCGAGGTCGTCGGAGGCGACCCGGCCGTGCAGCTTCTGCCGGCCCCGGCCGACCGCCTCCAGGGTCTTGGCGAGCACCGCCTCGAACGCGCCGAACTTGGCGTCCACGTACGCGTCCGCCCGCTGCCGCAGCGTCTCCGGGTCGGCGCTGCGCTCGGGGGCCTCGGCGAAGTCGGGGTCCTGGTAGCCCTGCTCGTCCAGGCCCTGGCCGCGGCCGAGCAGCTTCTCGCGGCCGCGGTCCACGGAGCCGATGGTCTTGGTGAGGACCACCTCGAAGTTGGCGAGCTTGCTGTCGACGTAGTCGTCGGCCTCGGCCCGGACCTCCTCGGCCTCGCGGCGGGCCTCCGAGAGGATGCGGTCCGCCTCGCTCCGGGACTCCCGGACGATCTCGGTCTCGGAGATCAGGGAGCCGCGCTGGGCGTGGGCGGCCTCGATGATCCGCTCGGCCTCCTGCCGCGCCTGCTCCACGAGCTGCTCACGGCCGCCGATCAGCTCCTGGGCGTGGGCGAGGGAGCCCGGCAGGGCCTGGCGCACCTCGTCGAGCATGGCGAGCAGCTCGGCGCGGTTGACCACGCACGAGGCCGACATGGGCATGGAGCGGGCGTTCCCGACCGCTGCGACGATCTCGTCGAGCTTCTTCTGCACGTCCACCGTGTGCTCGCCACTCTCTGCTGCTCTGTTGGAGACGGACGGGACGACTGTAAGGCCGGCGGGCCGCCGTCCGACACCTGGTGACGGTACGTCAGCGGCTCAGCGTTCGGCCAGCCGCTCGGTGAGCGCCCCGTGGACGGTCGGGGGCAGCAGGTGGGAGACGTCGCCGCCCCAGGCCGCGACCTCCTTGACCAGCGAGGACGACAGGAAGCTGTAGGTCGGGTTGGTCGGCACGAAGAGCGTCTCGACGCCGGAGAGGCCGTTGTTCATCTGGGCCATCTGCAGCTCGTAGTCGAAGTCGCTGACGGCCCGCAGGCCCTTGACGATGGCCGGGATCTCCCGCTGCCGGCAGAAGTCGACCAGCAGTCCGTGGAAGGACTCCACCTCGACGTTGCCGAAGTCGGCGGTGACCTCGCGGATCAGGTCGATCCGCTCGTCCACGGTGAACAGCCCCTTCTTGGACTGGTTGATCATCACCGCGACGTGCACGACGTCGTACAGCTTGGAGGCTCGACCGATGATGTCGAGATGCCCGTTGGTGATGGGGTCGAACGACCCCGGACAGACGGCGCGGCGCACAGTGATTCCCTCGCTCTCCGGTCCGGTCATCGTGCGTCTTCGCACGGAGCGGCGGCGCGACCGTACCAAAGCGTCCCCTCGCCGTAGCGACGGGCCCGCAATGGCTCGAACCCGGCCGGCCAGCCGAATTCCCCGCCCCGCGTGCTGCGTTCCACCGTGACGAGCGCATCGCCGGTGAGCCACCCCTGAGCACGGAGTGTGAGGAGGATCTCGCGGAGATCGTCGTCGGTGACGGCGTACGGAGGGTCCAGGAAGACGAGGTCGTACGGGTCGGCGGGGGCCGGGCCCGCGACGATCTGCTCGGCCCGGCCGGCGCGCACCTCGGCGCCGGGCAGCCGCAGGGTGCGGACGTTCTCCCGGACCGTGCGGACCGCCTTCTGGTCGGCCTCGACGAGCAGGGCGTGGGCCGCCCCGCGCGAGAGCGCTTCCAGGCCGACGGCGCCCGAGCCGGCGTACAGATCGGCGACCCGGACACCGTCGAGGGCGCCGAGCAGCGCCTCCCAGGTGGAGAACAGGCCCTCCCGCGCACGGTCGGAGGTGGGGCGGGTGCCGGTGCCGGGCGGGACGGCCAGGCGGCGTCCGCCGGCCGAGCCGGCGATCACGCGGGTCATGGGTGCGGGGTCCTCGGGGTCGTGGGGCACGGCAGGCAGGGCCGTCGGCGTGCGGTGCGCGCCGTGCGTCCACGATATGGCGTGCGGCGCCCGCCGGCCCGTCCGCCTCCTCCCCTCCTGTCCCGGTGCGGCGCTACCCCTTGTCGAGGTACTCCTCGCGGTCCTTGTCCAGGAGGGCGGCCAGCGCGGTGCGCAGCTCGGGCAGGCGCTCCAGCTCCGGGTCGGCGGCGACGACCGCGACGGCCTCCTCGCGGGCGGCGGCGATCACCTCCTCGTCGTCGATGACGGTGAGCATCCGCAGCGAGGAGCGCACCCCGGACTGGGCCTGCCCGAGGACGTCGCCCTCGCGGCGCTGCTCCAGGTCGATGCGGGAGAGCTCGAAGCCGTCGAGGGTGGCGGCGACGGCGGAGAGCCGGGCGCGGGCGGGGCTCGCCTCGTGGGCCTCGCTGACGAGCAGGCAGAGGCCGGGGGCCGAGCCCCGGCCGACGCGGCCGCGGAGCTGGTGGAGCTGGGAGACGCCGAACCGGTCGGCGTCCATGATCACCATGGCGGTGGCATTGGGGACGTTGACCCCGACCTCGATGACGGTGGTGGCGACCAGGACGTCGACGTCCCCGGCGGCGAACCGGCGCATCACGTCGTCCTTCTCGTCGGGGTGCATCCGCCCGTGCAGCACCTCGACGCTCAGCCCGGCCAGCGCGCCCCCGCGCAGCTCGTCGGCGATCTCCAGCACCGCGAGCGGCGGCCGCTTCTCGGGGTCCTCGTCGGCGGGCTTCTTCCCGGCCCTCCCCTTCTTCTTCCCGGCGGCCTCCTCCGCGTCGTCGCCGATGCGGGGGCAGACGACGTACGCCTGGTGGCCGTTGTCGACCTCCTCGCGGACGCGCTCCCAGGCGCGGCTGAGGAAGTGCGGCTTGTCCCTGGCGGGGACGACGTGGCTGGCGATCGGCGAGCGGCCCGCGGGGAGCTGGTCCAGGACGGAGGTCTCCAGGTCGCCGAAGACGGTCATCGCCACCGTACGGGGGATGGGGGTGGCGGTCATGACGAGGAGGTGGGGCGGCTGCTTCCCCTTGGAGCGCAGGGCGTCGCGCTGTTCGACCCCGAAGCGGTGCTGCTCGTCCACCACGACGAGGCCCAGGTCGTGGAACCGCACCTTGTCCTCGATCAGGGCGTGGGTGCCGATGACGATCCCGGCCTCGCCGGTGGCCAGGTCGAGCAGTGCCCGGCGGCGGGCGGCCGTGCCCATGGAGCCGGTGAGCAGGACGACCTTGGTCCCCCGGTCCGAGCCGCCCAACAGGCCGCCCTCGGCCAGCTCGCCCATCATCTCGGTGATGGAGCGGTGGTGCTGCTGGGCGAGGACCTCGGTGGGGGCGAGCATCGCGGCCTGGCCGCCCGCGTCGACGACGGCGAGCATGGCGCGCAGGGCCACCATCGTCTTGCCCGAGCCCACCTCGCCCTGGAGCAGGCGGTGCATCGGGTGCTCGGTGGCCAGGTCGTCGAAGATCTCCTTGCTGACGTGGCGCTGGCCGTCGGTGAGGGTGAACGGCAGTTTGGCGTCGAAGGCGTCCAGCAGGCCGTCCGCGACGGGGCGGCGGGCGACGGCGGGGAGCTGGGTCTCGGCGTACCGGCGGCGGGCCAGCGCGACCTGGAGCACGAACGCCTCGTCCCATTTGAGCCGGGCCCTGGCCTCCTCCACGTCCGCGCGGGTCTGCGGGCGGTGCACTTTGAGCAGGGCCTCGGGCAGCGGGGTGAAGCCGCGCCCCTCGCGCAGGGAGGCGGGCAGCGGGTCCACCGCGTCCCGCGCGCCGGGCAGCACGGCGTCGACGGCCTTGGCGATCCGCCAGGAGTCGAGCTGCTTGCACGCGGGGTAGATGGGCAGCAGCCGCCCGGCGAAGGCGTCCACGGCCTCGGTCGCCTCGTCGGCGTCGGTGGCGTCGAGCAGTTGGTACGTGGGGTGGGCGAGCTGCGTCTTGCGGTTGAAGACGGAGACCTTGCCCGCGAACATCGCCTGGCGGCCCGGCACCAGCTCCTTGTGCGGCTTGTGGACGCCGTGGCCGAAGAAGACCAGCTGGAGGCGGCCGGCGCCGTCGGTCAGGGTGACTTCCAGGCGCTTGCCCCGGCCGTTGTTGAACGTCAGGACGCGGGCGTCGGCGACCTGGGCGACGACCGTGACGTGCTCGTCCAGCGGGAGGTCGGTCAACGCGGTGAGCCTGCCCCGCTCCTCGTAGCGCCGCGGGTAGTGGTGCAGCAGATCACCGACCGTGTGCAGGTCGAGGTGTTCGGCCATCACCTTCGCGGTGGCTCCGCCGAGCAGCTTCTTGAGGGGTTCATCGAACGAGGACACGCGATCCATTGCACACCACCGCACTGACAGCCGTCAGCCGGGCGCGGCGGGAGGCGGGCGGCGGAGGGCTACTCGACGCCGATCAGCAGCGGCGCGCGCTGGCGTCCGCCCCGGTAGACCACGGTGTCCACGGCGAGGTGGCCCCCGCGCACGTGCGCCTCCAGCGCGTCGGCCAGCGTGTCGGGGACGTCCTCGCCGAGCACGAGGGTGACCAGCTCGCCGCCGGCCGCCAGCATCCGGTCCAGCACGGTGCGGGCGGTGGCCGGCACGTCGGCTCCGATGACGGCCACGTCGCCGTCGATCAGGCCGAGGACGTCCCCGGCCTGGCAGACCCCGGCCGTGGTCCACGAGCGGTGTTCGGCGACGGCGAGTTCGGCGTAGCGGGTGGCGCCGGCCGCGGCGGTCATGGCGACCACGTCCTCGTCGAAGCCCCGGTCCGGCTCGTGGACGGCGAGGGCGGCGATGCCCTGGACGGCGGCGCGGGTGGGGACGAGGGCGACCCGGACCCCCTCGGTCCTGGCCTGCTCGGCGGCGGCCGCGGCGGTGTGGCGCAGGGCGGCGTCGTTGGGCAGCAGGACCACCTCGCGGGCGTGGGCGCGGCGGATGGCGTCGACCAGTTCGCCGCTGGCGGGCGGTTCGCCGGGGCGGGCGATCACGGTGGTGGCCCCGGCCCCGGTGCACACCTGAGCCAGCCCGTCGCCGGGGACCACGACGACGACGGCGCGGCGGGCGGGTTCGGCCTGGGCGCGCGCGTCGTGGCCGCCGCGGGCGGCGAAGTGGGTGATGCGGATGCGGTACGGCCGTCCGGCCTCGACGCCCGCCTCCACGGCCGCCCCGGCGTCGTCGACGTGGACGTGTACGTGCCAGAGCCCGTCGCCGCCCACCACGACCAGGGAGTCGCCGAGCGCGTCGAGCCGGGTGCGCAGCCTCGCGACCTCGTCGTCGCCGGCCTCCAGCAGGTAGATCACCTCGAACGCGGGCCCCGCGCTCTCGCCGGGTTCGGGGCAGTCCACCCCCGGCACGCCGTCCTCGGGGGGCTCCGCGCCGGATGCGGGTCCGGGCGTCCCGCCGGGCGGCCCGGTGCGCGGGGCCCGCGCCGGGGCCTGTCCGGTGACCGCCTCCACCAGCGCGCCCAGGACCGCCACCAGGCCCCGGCCCCCGGCGTCGACCACGCCCGCCCGCCCGAGGACGGCGAGCTGGGCGGGGGTGCGGGCGAGGGCCGCGCGGGCCCCCCCGTATGCGGCGTGGACCACGGCGGCCAGGGCCGGGTCCTCGCCCCGCGCGGCGTCGGCGGCGGCTGCGGCGACGGTGAGGACGGTGCCCTCGACGGGGTGGGCGACGGCCTGCCGGGCGGCGGCCGCGGACCGGGTGAGGGCGAGGCGCAGGTGCGCCGCGTCGCCTCCGCCGGCCAGCACCCCGGCCATGCCGCGCAGCAGTTGGGCCAGGATGGTGCCGGAGTTGCCGCGGGCGCCGATCAGCGCGCCGTGCGCCATGGCGTGCACGACGTCGGCGGTGGCGGGCGCGGTGCCCCCGGTCTCGTGGGCGGCGAACACGGCCTCGACGGCCGCGGCGGCGGACTCGACGGTGAGGTAGAGGTTGGTGCCGGTGTCACCGTCGGCGACGGGGTACACGTTGATGGCGTCGATCTCCGCGCGCTCCCGGCCCAGGGCCTCCAGGGCCAGTGAGCACCAGGTGCGCACCGCGACGGCGTCCAGAACGTCGGGGGGCTGCGGCACCGGTGGTCCTCCTTGAGCGGCCGTGGCTGCGGGCTGAACCGCAGGTTAGCCGCCTGCGGGGGCCCCGGCGGGGACAGGGGGCGGGCGGCGGGCGGTCCGAGCCGTGGTAGTTTCGTATCTCCGGAGCAGGCGTTGTATGCTGCTTCGGTTGCCCGACGAGAGTCGGGACATTCCTCCGGTACCGCCACTTCATTCAATGATTCCGGCGCGCCGGAATTCACTGTAAGTGCATCTCGAAGTCTTTGGAGTGACCCGTGGCTGCCAACTGCGACGTCTGCGGCAAGGGGCCGGGCTTCGGCAACAACATTTCGCACTCGCACCGCCGTACGTCCCGTCGCTGGAATCCCAACATCCAGCGCGTGCGTGCCGTGGTCGGTCGGACGCCGAAGCGGCTCAACGTCTGCACCTCGTGCATCAAGGCCGGCAAGGTCGCGCGCTGACGTCCCCGTCGTAGCGCAGCCTTCCGGTTGCCCAAAAAGCCGGTCCACCTCGGTGGACCGGCTTTTTGCTGTGCTCAGGCGGTCGGACGGGTCCGCCAGCCGTGGTCGACCGGGCCGATGCCGCCGCCGAGCGGGAAGCCGGCCTCGACGGCCCCGGTGACGTACGCCTTCGCGGCCCGTGCGGCGGTGGGGACGTCCTGGCCGAGCGCGAGCCCGGAGGCGAGGGCGGAGGCCAGGGTGCAGCCGGTGCCGTGGGTGTGCCGGTTGTCGTGCCGGGGGGCGCGCAGCCAGTGCTCCGCGTCCCCGTCGGTGAGCAGGTCCACCGCCTCGCCGGGCAGGTGGCCGCCCTTGATGAGCGCCCAGCGCGGTCCGAAGGCGAGGATCCGTTCGGCGGCCCGCCGCATCCCCCGCTCGTCGCGGACCCGGACGCCGGTGAGCTGGGCCACCTCGTCGAGGTTCGGGGTGGCGACGGTGGCGACGGGCAGCAGCTTCGCGCGTACGGAGTCGAGGGCTTCGGCGGCGAGCAGCGCGTCGCCGTGCTTGGAGACGCCGACCGGGTCGACGACGACGGGGACGCCGGTCTCGGCGAGGAGTCCGGCGACGGTTTCGACGAGGGCGGCCGAGGCGAGCATCCCGGTCTTCACGGCCTGGACGCCGATGTCGTCGACGACGCTGCGGTACTGGGCGCGCACGGCCTCCACCGGCAGCTCCCACGCGCCCTGGACGCCGAGGGAGTTCTGTGCGGTGACGGCGGTGATGACGCTCATGCCGTGCACGCCGAGGGCGAGCATCGTCTTGAGGTCGGCCTGGATTCCCGCACCGCCGCCGGAGTCCGATCCGGCGACGGTCAGCACGCGTGGCGGTACAGCGGTACGGAGGGGCATACGCGGCAATCTAGCGGGAGCCCCGGTCGGCGCGGCGGCCGAGGGGGGCCCGCCGCACCGGGCGGGGCCCGCTCACCGGGCGTCCTCGATCGCGCCGAAGTGGTCCCAGCCGCCCTTGCTGGTCCAGGGGGCGCCGTCGACGGTGACCTGCGGGAGGGCGGAGGGGTTGAGGACCTCGCCGATCACCTTCCAGCGGGCGGGCAGTTTCACGTCGGGCGGGAAGGTCGCCACGATCGCGTGGTCCTCTCCCCCGGTGAGCACCCACTGGAGCGGGTCGACGCCGACGGCCTGGCCGATGTCGTGCATCTGCGAGGGGATGTCGATGAGTCCGGCGCGCAGGTCGATGCGGACCTTGCTGGCCTCCGCGATGTGCCCGAGGTCCGCCACGAGCCCGTCGCTGACGTCGGTCATCGCGGTGGCGCCGAGCCCGGCGGCCGCGGGCCCCGCGTGGTAGGGCGGTTCGGGCCGGCGGTGGGCCTCGACGAAGGCGCGCGGGGAGCGGAAGCCTCGGGAGAGCACGGCGTACCCGGCGGCGGACCAGCCGAGCCAGCCGGTGACGGCGACCACGTCGCCGGGGCGGGCGCCGGCGCGGGTGACCGGTTCGTGGTTGCGCAGGTCGCCGAGGGCGGTGATCGCGACGGTGATCGTGTCGCCGCCGACGACGTCGCCGCCGACGACCGCCGCTCCGGCGACCTGGCACTCGTCGCGCAGGCCGTCCATCAGCTCGGCGGCCCAGGTGACGGGCAGGTCGGCGGGGACGACGAGGCCGAGGAGCAGCGCGGTGGGGACGGCGCCCATGGCCGCGATGTCGGCGAGGTTCTGGGCGGCGGCCTTGCGGCCGACGTCGTACGCCGTCGACCAGTCGCGGCGGAAGTGCCGCCCTTCCAGCAGGATGTCCGTACTGGCCACGACCCTGCGGTCGGGAGCGGCCACGACGGCGGCGTCGTCGCCGGGCCCCAGCCGTACCGCCGGAGTGGTGGTGAGCCGGGAGGTCAGCTCTCTGATGAGCCCGAACTCCCCCAACTCGCCCACGGTTCCCTTCACCGAGTCTCACCTCTCCTTTGTCGCCCCGGACGCCCGTCCGGGCCCCCGGTCGCGAGCCGTCACTGCTGTCGGTAGCGTCAAGAGATACGTCAACTTGTGCTCTGCGCACGCCACGCTGAGGACGCCGTCCGGCCCGCGGGTCTCCCCGCGGCACGCGGTGACGCGATAACGTGGCGTCCCTTTCCCCCACATGATCCTCGTGGCCGCCCTGGAGGTTCCGTGGTACAGGCGTACATCCTCATCCAGACCGAAGTGGGCAAGGCGTCGATCGTCGCCGAGACCATTTCCCGGATTCCGGGAGTCATCCAGGCAGAGGACGTCACCGGCCCCTACGACGTGATCGTGCGGGCCCAGTCCGAGACGGTCGACGCGCTCGGCCGCATGGTGGTCGCCAAGGTGCAGCAGGTGGACGGCATCACACGAACCCTGACCTGCCCGGTCGTCCACCTCTGACCCCCGTCTAGGCTGGTCCGGTGACGTCTTCCGCCCGCCGGTCCGCCCGCTCGACACTCACCCTCGGTCCGTCCGCCGCCGTGCTCGTGCTGGCCGCGGCGGGCTGCTCCCTCGGCGACGCGCGTCCCCAGGTCCCCGTTCCGACGCCGTCCGCGCGGGCCGCCGCGTACTGCGCCGACCTGCACGAGAAGCTGCCGAAGACGGTCCTCGACGAGGAACGCCGCGACCCCTCCCCGGAATCGGAGCTGACCGCCGGCTGGGGGGACGGGGCGATCGTACTGCGCTGCGGCGTCCCGCGACCCGAGAAGATGAACGATCCGCAGTCCCAGGGGGTCGAGGCCGACGGCGTGGCGTGGCTGCTGGAGGAGACGGAGGACTCCGGCCCCCGGTTCACCACCACCTACCGCAAGGCGTACGTCGAGGTCACGCTCTCCTCGAAGTACGCCCACGACATCACGCCGCTGGCCGCGTTCGCCGGTCCGGTCGCCGAGGCGGTCCCGGACCGGCTCTGAGCGGAGCGCCGGCGTCCGGGTCAGCGCAGTCCGGTGGAGCGGGTCAACGCGGCCTGGATCAGCCGGTCGACCAGCTCCGGGTAGTCGACGCCGCTCTCCTGCCACATGCGCGGGTACATGGAGATCGGGGTGAAGCCCGGCAGGGTGTTGATCTCGTTGATGACGAACGCGCCGTCCTCGGTGAGGAAGAAGTCGGCGCGCACCAGGCCCTCGCACGAGACCGCGTCGAACGCGGCGACGGCGAGCCGCCGCACCTCGGCGGTCTGCTCCTCGGTGAGGGGCGCGGGCACCAGGCCGGCGGCCGAGTCGATGTACTTGGCCTCGAAGTCGTAGAAGTCGTGCGCGGTGACCGGCGGGATCTCGGCGGGCACGCTGGCGCGGGGGCCGTCCTCGAACTCCAGCACCCCGCACTCGATCTCGCGGCCGCGCAGCAGCGATTCGACGAGGAACTTGGGGTCGTGGCGGCGGGCCTCCTCGATCGCCGCGTCGAGGCCGGAGACGTCGTCGACCTTGGTGATGCCCACGGAGGAGCCGCCTCGGGCGGGCTTGACGAACAGCGGCCAGCCGTGTTCGCCGGCGAAGTCCACGATCCGCCGGCGTGCGGCGGCCGGGTCGCGGTCCCACTCGCGGGGGCGGACGACCTCGTACGGTCCGACCGGCAGGCCGAAGGAGCGGAAGACCCGCTTCATGTACTCCTTGTCCTGGCCGACGGCGGAGGCCAGGACGCCCGCGCCGACGTAGGGCACGCCGGAGAGTTCCAGGAGCCCCTGGAGGGTGCCGTCCTCCCCGTACGGGCCGTGCAGGACGGGGAAGACGACGTCGACCTCGCCGAGCGCCTTGGGCACCGAGCCGGGCTCGCTGTAGAGGACCTCCCGGCTGCCGGGATCCACGGAGAGCACGACGCTGCCCCCGGCGGAGTCGGCGAGCTGGGCCACGTCGGGGACCCTGCGGTCGGCGATGGCCATGCGTTCGGGCTCGTCCGCGGTGAGCGCCCAGCGGCCGTCGACCGTGATGCCGATCGGCAGCACGTCGTACTTCGTCCGGTCGATGGCCTTCATGACGGCGCCGGCGGTGACGACCGAGATGCCGTGTTCGGAGCTGCGTCCGCCGAACACGACGGCCACACGGGGCTTGCGGCGGTGCGGCTCAGGGCTCTCGGCGCGCTCAGGGCTCTGGGGGAGGTTCTCGCTGCTCATATCGCGATGAGCGTACCTGCTGGTAGGGGCGGCGTCAGCGTCGCTCGGCCTTGGCGCTCCGCGACATCAGCTCCTTGAGGGCGACGACCGGCGGCTTGCCCTCGTGGACGATGGAGACGACGGTCTCGGTGATCGGCATGTCGACCCCGTGCCGGCGGGCCAGGTCGAGGACCGATTCGCAGGACTTGACGCCCTCGGCGGTCTGCCTGGTCACGGCGATGGTCTCCTGGAGCGTCATGCCGCGGCCGAGGTTGGTGCCGAAGGTGTGGTTGCGCGAGAGCGGCGACGAGCAGGTCGCCACGAGGTCTCCCAGGCCCGCGAGTCCGGAGAACGTCAGCGGGTCGGCGCCCATGGCCAGGCCCAGGCGGGTGGTCTCGGCGAGGCCGCGGGTGATGAGGGAGCCCTTGGCGTTGTCCCCGAGGCCCATGCCGTCCGCGATGCCGACGGCGAGGCCGATGACGTTCTTCACCGCGCCGCCCAGCTCGCAGCCGATCACGTCGGTGTTGGTGTACGGGCGGTAGTACGGGGTGTGGCAGGCGGCCTGGAGGCGCTGGGCGACGGACTCGTCGGCACAGGCGACGACGGCCGCGGCGGGGCGGCGCTCGGCGATCTCCTTGGCGAGGTTGGGCCCGGAGATGACGGCGACGCGGTCGGCGGGCGCTCGGGTGACGTCGGCGACGACCTCGCTCATCAGCTTGGCGGTGCCCAGCTCGACGCCCTTCATCAGGGAGACCAGGACGGTGTCCGCCTCCAGGTGCGGGGCCCAGGCGGCGAGGTTGGCGCGCAGCGTCTGGGAGGGCACGACGAGGAAGGCGAACTCCGCGCCGCGCAGGGCCTCGGCGGCGTCCGTGGTGGCGCGGATCGAGTCGGGGAGGCGGATGCCGGGCAGGTAGTCCGGGTTGGTGCGGGTGGTGTTGACGGCCTCGGCGACCTCGGCGCGGCGGCCCCAGAGGGTGACCTCGCACCCCGCGTCGGCGAGGATCACGGCGAAGGCCGTACCCCATGAGCCGGTTCCGAAGACGGCCGCTTGTACGGGGTGCGTCACGTGGGTCCCTTTCCCTGGGCCCTGCGCCGTTGTTCAGCACGGGCTTTGCGGTGGTCGTAGAGCTCGGCGGGGGCCTTCTCCCCGCGCAGGTTCTCCAGCTCGCGGGTGATTGCGGCCATGATGGCCTCGGTCGCCTCGCGCAGTACCTCGGGCGTCGGCTCCAGCCCGTAGAAGCGGTCGAGGTCGACCGGCGGTCCGGCCTGCACCCGCAGGGTCTTGCGGGGGAGGAGGCGCAGCCTCTTCTCCTTGGCGTACGGCGGCATCGCGTGGTTCGCGCCCCACTGGGCGACGGGGATGACCGGGGCCCTGGTCATCAGGGCGACGCGGGCCGCGCCGGTCTTGCCGGCCATCGGCCATCCGGCCGGGTCGCGGGTGAGGGTGCCCTCGGGGTAGAAGGCGACGCACTCGCCGCGTTCGATGGCGTCGACGGCGGCGCGGAAGGCGTCCAGCGCGTCGGTGGTCTCGCGGTAGACCGGGATCTGGCCGGTGCCGCGGAGCATCGTCCCGACGAACGGGGTGCGGAAGAGGGCGGCCTTCGCCAGGAACCTGGGCACCCGCCCGGTGTTGTACTGGAAGTGGCCGTAGGAGAGCGGGTCCAGATAGGAGTTGTGGTTGACGGCGCTGATGAATCCGCCGTCGGCCGGAATGTGTTCCGTCCCCCGCCAGTCTCGCTTGAACAGAACCACCAGTGGCGGCTTGGCGATGACCGCCGCCAGGCGGTACCAGAAGCCGATTCTGCGGCGGGACACGAGGACACCTTTCCTTCATCATTCGATCTGCTGCCTGACTGCGGACGGCCAAGTCTCGCCGCAGGACCCTGCTCTGTCGAGAACACCGTACGCCCCGCCCTTCGAGCCGGCCCTCCGGGTTGTCGTACCGGCGGGCGAGAATAGGCGCTGACGCGCATGGAGGGGGAGATCGCCACGAACACCGCATCACCGGGACCCTGGACCCTGGTCGTTCCGCTGAAGCCGCTCGCGCGGGCCAAGAGCCGCCTGGGACGGGCGGCGGGCGAGGAGGCGCGGCCGCGGCTCGCGCTGGCGTTCGCGCAGGACACCGTCGCAGCGGCGCTGGCCTGCGCCCGCGTGCGGAATGTGGTGGTCGTCACGGACGACGCCGCGGCCTCGGCGGCCCTGTCGGCGCTCGGTGCGCGCACCGTGCCCGACGCCCCGGCGGCCGGGCTCAACGCGGCGTTGTCGCACGGCGTCCGCCGGGTGCGCGGGGCGCGGCCGGGCGCCGCGGTGGCGGCGCTCAACGCGGATCTGCCGGCGTTGCGCCCGGCCGAATTGGCGCGGGTGCTCGATTTCGCTTCCGCTTTTCCCCGCGCTTTTCTCCGGGACGCCACGGGAATCGGCACGACATTTCTGTCCGCCGGGTACGGCGCGGAATTCCTCCCCGCTTTCGGCGGCCCGTCCGCCGGCCGGCACCTGGCGTCGGGGGCGGTGGAAATGGCGGCGCCCGGCCTCGACTCGGTGCGCCGGGACGTGGACACGGCGGAGGATCTGCGGGCGGCCCTCGCTCTGGGGGTCGGCCCGCACACCGCCCGGCTCATGGCCGCGTCGGCGCCGGCCGCCGACCGATAGGCTGCCGCCCATGCAGGCGACCTCGTACACGTACGACCCCGAGACGCGCACCGGCAGCGTGCTGCTGGACGACGGGACCCCGGTGGACTTCGGCGCCCCGGCCTTCGACGCGGGCGGTCTGCTGCTGCTGCGTCCGGGGCAGCGGGTGCGGATCGAGGGCGAGGGCGCGGGGGCGGACCTGCGGATCACGCTGGTGACGCTGCAGACGTTCTAGGCCGGGCAGCCCGCGGGCCGGGCTCCCCCGAGGGGGAGCCCGGCCCGGCGCGTGTGAGGGGTGGGCGGACGCCCGGTCTCACTTCTTGCGTGCGGTGGCCTTCTTGGCCGTGGTGGTGCGCGCCGTGGTCTTCTTCGCGGGCGCCTTCTTCGCCGTGGCCTTCTTGGCCGGCGCGGTCTTCTTGGCGGTCGTCGCGGCCTTCTTCGCCGGGGTCGCCTTCTTCGCGGCCGCGGTCGTCTTGGCGGCCGTGCCGGTCTTCTTGGCGGTGGCCTTCTTCGCGGCGGTGGTCTTCGCCGGCGTCGCCTTCTTGGCGGTGGCCTTCTTCGCGGTGGTCTTCTTGGCCGCCGACTTCTTGGCGGCGGCGGCCTTCACCGTCGTACGGGCGGCGGAAGATCCGCCCGAGAGGCTGCCCTTGGGGGCCTTCTTCACGGCCACGTCGTTCTTGGGGAGCTTCTTCGAGCCGCTCACCAGGTCCTTGAAGCCCTGACCCGCGCGGAAGCGGGGCACCGAGGTCTTCTTGACCCTGACGCGCTCACCCGTCTGCGGGTTGCGGGCGTACCGGGCGGGGCGGTCGACCTTCTCGAACGAACCGAAGCCGGTGACCGAGACACGGTCCCCGGCCACAACGGCCCGGACGATCGCGTCGAGCACCGCGTCGACCGCGTCCGCGGCCTGCTGACGGCCGCCGACCTTGTCGGCAATCGCTTCTACGAGCTGCGCCTTGTTCACGTCTTCCCCTTCGGAGACATTGCCAGAACGAAAGTGTTCAAGCTTTTTCGCACGTTAGGCAGATATATACCGCAAATCAAACACGAAACGGGCTAATCACCCTAGTGCCGCAACGAAGTCGACCGCCGCGGACTTCCGCGGTGTCAGTCACCTTCGGGGAATCGGCCCTCATCGAGGTCCTTCACCAACCGGTCCAGACGCCTTGCCGCGTCCGGGAGATCGTGCTTCGCCGCGGCCGTGACGACCAGCAGCTTCCGGGTCAGCGCCATCCGTACGCTCTCCGGGACTTGCAGTGCACGCACCTTCGCGTGCGCTTCCTTCAATCGGTCGGCGACATGGCCATAGAGCTTGAGTTGGCTGTCGCGTTCCATGCACCGATTGTGCCATCTGGGGCGAGTTGTCGCCCGACGGGGTCTCAACAAGCGACTGCGCCCCCTGCCGGGAGGCAGGGGGCGCAGTCCGGGAAAAGCGCTGCTCAGGCGGTAATGGTACGTGGCTTGAAGGCGGGGCGGGTGCTCTCGTAGGCCGCGATGTCCGCTTCGTTCTGAAGGGTGAGGCTGATGTCGTCGAGACCGTTGAGGAGCCGCCAGCGGGCGTTCTCGTCCAGCTCGAAGTCGGCCGTGACACCCCCGGCACGGACCTGCCGCGCCTCCAGATCGACGGTCACCTCGATGGCCGGATCAGCCTCGGTCACCTCCCACAACCGCTCGACGGTCTCCTGCGGGAGCATGACCGTGAGCAGCCCGTTCTTGAGGGAGTTGCCGCGGAAGATGTCGGCGAAACGGGACGAGACGACCGCCTGGAAACCGTAGTTCTGCAGAGCCCAGACCGCGTGCTCACGCGAGGAACCGGTCCCGAAGTCGGGCCCCGCGATCAACACGCTCGCCCCCCGGCGCTCGGGCCGGTTCAGAACGAAGTCCGGGTCCCTGCGCCACGCCTCGAACAACCCGTCCTCGAACCCGTCACGCGTGACCTTCTTCAACCAGTGCGCGGGAATGATCTGATCGGTGTCCACATTGCCCCGACGCAGGGGAACGGCCCGACCGGTGTGGATGGTGAACGCTTCCATGATCCTCAGACTCCCGCGGGGGTGGGAAGGGCGGTGAGATCGGCCGGCGAGGCCAGATGACCCAGGACCGCCGTCGCCGCGGCGACCTGCGGCGAAACGAGATGCGTGCGCCCGCCCTTGCCCTGACGCCCCTCGAAGTTCCGGTTGGAGGTGGAAGCCGAACGCTCACCCGGAGCGAGCTGGTCCGGGTT
>NZ_JBVJCD010000036.1:33793-69274 GCF_055588985.1 Streptomyces sp. NPDC041970 | reverse complement strand
CCCCCCCCCCCCCCCCCCCCCCCCCCCCCCCCCCCCCCCCCCCCCCCCCCCCCCCCCCCCCCCCCCCCCCCCCCCCCCCCCCCCCCCCCGCCGGGAGGGACGGGGGATCAGGCGTCGAGGTCGAAGGTGGCCGGGTCCGGACCGAGCCGCTTGCCCTCGTCCAGCGCCGCGAAGGCGGCGAGGTCGTCGTCGTCCAGCTCGAAGCCGAACACGTCCAGGTTCTCCCGGATGCGCGAGGGGGTGACGGACTTGGGGATCACGATGTTGCCGAGCTGAAGGTGCCAGCGCAGCACCGTCTGGGCCGGGGTGCGCCCGTGCTTCCGGGCGACCGCGACGACCGTCGGCACCTCCAGCAGGCCCTTGCCCTGGCCGAGCGGCGACCACGCCTCGGTGGCGATGCCGTGCTCGGCGTGGAGGGCGCGGGACTCGGCCTGCTGGAGCTGCGGGTGCAGCTCGATCTGGTTGACCGCGGGGACCACGGAGGTCTCCGCGAGCAGCCGCCGCAGGTGGTCCGGCTGGAAGTTCGACACGCCGATGGCCTTGGCGCGGCCGTCGGCGTAGATCTTCTCGAACGCCTTGTACGTGTCGGTGGCCGCGCCCTTCGCCGGAAGGGGCCAGTGGATCAGGTACAGGTCGATGTAGTCGAGGCCGAGCTTGTCCAGCGAGGCGTCGAAGGCGCGGAGCGTGCTGTCGTAGCCCTGGTCGGCGTTCCACAGCTTCGTGGTGACGAACAGCTCGTCGCGGGCGACGCCGGAGGCGGCGATGGCCTTGCCGGTGCCCGACTCGTTCTCGTAGATCGCGGCGGTGTCGATGCTCCGGTAACCCGTCTCCAGAGCGGTGGCGACCGCCTTCTCCGCCTCGTCGTCCGGCACCTGCCAGACACCGAAACCGAGCTGCGGCATTGCGAGGCCGTTGTTGAGGGTGAGGGTAGGGACCTGGCTCACGAGCGGTCGATCCTAACGTCGTCGGTTGGTACTCCCCGACGACAACGACCGAGCGGCCCCAGACATTCCCTCATGTTCCGGATACCGGTGGCCCGGCCCGGCCGCTTCACCCGATCAGTGGTAGAGCGCGTCGACCTCGACCGCGTACGCCGCCTCGATCGCCTTCCGCTTGGGCTTCAGCGAGGGCGTCAGCAGACCCTGCTCCTCGGTGAACGGGTGCGCCAGTATCCGGAAGGTGCGGATCGACTCGGCGTGGGACACCGCCGTGTTGGCCGCCACCACCGCCCGGCGCAGCTCCGCCTCCAGGTCCGGGTCGCGCACCAGCTCGGCGGGGGAGAGCGGGGGGCGGCCGCGCATGGACAGCCAGTGGTCCACCGCCTCCCGGTCGACGGTGACCAGCGCCGCGATGTACGGGCGGTCGTCGCCGACGACGACGCACTGCGCCACCAGCGGGTGCGCCCGCACCCGCTCCTCCAGACCCGTCGGGGAGACGCTCCTGCCGCCGGACGTCACCAGGATCTCCTTCTTCCGCCCGGTGATCGTCAGATATCCGTCCTCGTCCAGGGCGCCCAGGTCCCCGGTGGCCAGCCAGCCGCCGCGGAGCACCGCGCGGGTGGCCTCGTCGTCGCCCAGGTACCCGGAGAACACGTGCGGCCCGCGCACCCACACCTCGCCGTCGGCCGCGATGCGCACCGACGTGCCGGGTACGGGCTGCCCGACCGTCCCGTACCGGGGGCGCTCGGGCGGGTTCGCGGTGGCGGCCGCGGACGTCTCGGTCAGCCCGTACCCCTCGAAGACCGCCACCCCGGCGCCCGCGAAGAACAGGCCGAGCCGGCGGGCCATGCCCGAACCGCCCGACATGGCGTGCCGCACCCGGCCGCCCAGCGCGTCGCGGATCTTCCGGTAGACGAGCTGGTCGAAGAAGCGGTGCCGCACCCGCAGCCCGGCCGAGGGGCCCGGCCCCGCGCCGAAGGCCTTCTGCTCCAACGCCTCCGCGTACGCCACGGCCACGTCGACCGCCTTGGCGAACGCCCCGGCCCGGCCCTCCGCCTCCGCCGCGCGCCGGACCCCGTCGAACACCTTCTCGAAGACGTACGGCACCCCGAGGACGAACGTCGGCCCGAACGCCCGCAGATCCGGCAGCAGCGCCTTCGCCGACAGCTCCGGCTGGTGGCCGAGCCTGACCCGCCCCCGGACCGCGGCGACCTCCACCATCCGGCCGAAGACGTGGGCCAGCGGCAGGAACAGCAGGGTGGCCGCCTCCTCGTCCGGTCCGGCACGGAACACCGGCGCCCAGCGCTCCACCATCGTGTCGCTCTCGAACATGAGGGCGGCGTGGGTGATCACGCATCCCTTGGGGCGGCCCGTCGTCCCGGAGGTGTAGACGACGGTCGCCACGGAGTCGGGCGTCACCGCCCTGCGGTGCCGGTGCACCACCGCGTCGTCGATCCGCGACCCCGCGCCGGCCAGTTCGTCGACCGCGCCGCCGTCCAGTTGCCACAGCCGCTTCAGGCGCGGCAGCCGGTCGATCACCGAGCCGACGGTCATCGCGTGGTCCTCGTGCTCGACCAGCACCGCCACCGCCTCGGCGTCGTACAGCATCCACCGGACCTGCTCCGCGGAGGCGGTCGGGTGGACGGGCACCGACTGGGCCCCCACGGTCCACAGCGCGAAGTCGAAGAGCGTCCACTCGTACCGTGTACGGGACATGAGGGCCACCCGGTCGCCGAACCGCACGCCCTGCGCGAGCAGCCCCCGCGCCAGGGCCAGCACCTCGTCGCGGAAGACCCCGGCGGTCACGTCCCGCCACCGGCCCGCCGCGTCCTTGCGGCCGAACGCGACCCGGTGCGGGTCGTCCCGCGCGTGGACGAAGACGGCGTCGGCCAGCCCGCCGACGTAGGGCGCCGCCGCCAGGGGCGGGACAGTAAACTCGCGCACGACCTGCTCCTCGTGGCGCTCCGCACAGCGCCGCGACGTACCCCGGCCGGCGGCCCGGCGGGAGGGCGCGAAGCCCTGCGCACCACGGGGAGCCCGCCCCGGTCAACCGGGAAATCCGGCCAGATGGACAAGGCTCGGGCGTACCCCTGCCCCGTCCGGGCGCACGGGTAAGCGCCGCGCCGGGAATCTCCACCGAATCCGCTCGCCGCTGTCACGCGCGCGGTCGCGGGGCGCCGCCGCCGCGGGCCCGCGGCCCCGCCCTCCCGCCCGCGGGGCGCCGCCGGAGTGCCGGTCCCGCGTCCGTCCGGTGCGGCCCCCGCCGCCCTCCGTCCGCCGGATCGCGTCCCCGCACGGAAACCGGAATCCGCGCCCGCCCACCGGTGCACCACGCTGACCAGGCAGTTGTCAATGCTCCAACAGGTGAGCCGGATTCCTGTGGGAACCGCTGCCCCCGTACCGGCCGGTAGCGACCAAGACTGGACGTTTACCGCCCTACCTCATGAGGGGAACCCGTATGACCGGCTCACGTGTCGTGGCGCTCGGCCACTACCAGCCCGCCAAGGTGCTCACCAACGACGACCTGTCGGCCATGGTCGACACGAGCGACGAATGGATCACGAGCCGGGTCGGCATCAAGACCCGGCACGTGGGCGGCCCCGACGAGCCGGTGGACGAGATGGCCGCCCACGCGGGAGCCAAGGCGCTGGCCGCGGCGGGCCTGCTGCCCTCGGACGTCGACCTGGTCCTCGTCGCCACCTCCACGGCCATCGACCGGTCCCCGAGCATGTCGGCGCGGGTCGCGGCCCGCCTGGGCATGGGCGCGCCCGCCGTGATGGACATCAACGTGGTCTGCTCCGGCTTCACGCACGCCCTGGCCACCGCCGACCACGCGATCCGGGCGGGTGCGGCGACCCGCGCGCTGGTCATCGGCGCCGACAAGATGGCCGACATCGCGGACTGGACCGACCGCTCCACGTGCGTCCTGCTCGGCGACGGGGCCGGCGCCGCCGTCGTCACCGCCGACCCGGCCGCCGACGGCGCCCCCGGCATCGGGCCGGTGCTGTGGGGCTCGGTGCCGGAGATGGGCGGCGCCGTACGGATCGAGGGGACCCCGCCGCGCTTCGCGCAGGAGGGGCAGGCCGTCTACCGCTGGGCCACCACGCGGCTGCCGCCGATCGCCCGCCGGGTGTGCGAGAAGGCGGGCGTCGCCCCGGAGGACCTGGCCGCCGTCGTCCTGCACCAGGCCAACCTGCGGATCATCGAGCCGGTCGCCCGCAAGATCGGCGCGGTCAACGCGGTCATCGCCCGCGACGTGGTGGACTCCGGCAACACCTCCGCCGCCTCCATCCCGATGGCGCTCTCCAAGCTGGTCGAGCGCGGCGAGGTCGCCTCCGGCGCGCCGGTCCTCCTCTTCGGGTTCGGCGGGAACCTCTCCTACGCCGGACAGGTCATCCGCTGCCCCTGACCGCCTTTGTCCTCGCCGTGGAGAAAGTCGGCGCTGATTCACGCGCAACTTCTTCCCCCTCCGGGAAAGCGCTGCTACGTTCCCCTCGAAAGCCCGACGGACGGGCCGGCGCGGCGGGGAGGGACGGGTGAGACGCATGACGGCACGACCCGCCAACGCCCACCAGGCCCGCCTGCTCCGGCTGCTGCGCGACGAGGGCCCCAACTCCCGTGCCCAACTGGGCGACCAGGTCGACCTCTCGCGCTCCAAACTCGCCGTCGAGGTGGACCGGCTGCTGGAGACCGGTCTGGTGGTGGCCGACGGGCTCGCCGCCTCGCGCGGCGGGCGCCGCTCGCACAACATCCGGCTCGCTCCCGAACTGCGGTTCCTGGGCATCGACATCGGGGCCACGTCCATCGACGTGGCGGTCACCAACGGGGAGTTGGAGGTGCTGGGCCACCTCAACCACCCGATGGACGTGCGCGAGGGGCCCGTGGCCGTCTTCGAGCAGGCCCTCGCGCTGGCCGCCGAGCTGCGGGCCTCCGGGCTCGCCGACGGCTTCGACGGCGCGGGCATCGGGGTCCCCGGCCCCGTCCGCTTCCCCGAGGGCGTGCCGGTCGCGCCGCCGATCATGCCCGGCTGGGACGGCTTCCCGGTCCGCGAGGCGCTCAGCCAGGAGCTGGGCTGCCCCGTCATGGTCGACAACGACGTGAACCTGATGGCGATGGGGGAGCAGCACGCGGGCGTCGCCCGGTCCGTGGGCGACTTCCTCTGCGTCAAGATCGGCACGGGCATCGGCTGCGGCATCGTCGTCGGCGGTGAGGTCTACCGCGGTACGACGGGCAGCGCCGGCGACATCGGGCACATCCAGGTGGAACCGGACGGCCGGGCGTGCGCGTGCGGCAACCGGGGCTGCCTGGAGGCCCACTTCAGCGGCGCCGCCCTGGCCCGCGACGCGGAGGACGCGGCCCGCGAGGGGAGCTCGCCCGAGCTCGCGGCCCGACTGGCGGCGACGGGCCGCCTCAGCGCCGCCGACGTGGCGGCGGCCGCCGCGGCGGGCGACGCCTCGGCCCTCGCCCTGATCCGCGAGGGAGGCAACCGCACCGGCCAGGTCATCGCCGGTCTCGTCAGCTTCTTCAATCCCGGTCTGGTGGTGATCGGCGGCGGGGTCACCGGCCTCGGCCACCACCTCCTCGCCAGTGTCCGCACCCAGGTCTACCGGCGGTCCCTGCCCCTGGCCACCGGCAACCTCCCCATCGTGCTCGGCGAGTTGGGACCCGCCGCCGGAGTGATCGGCGCGGCCCGGCTCATCAGCGACCACCTCTTCTCACCGGCCTGACCTCGGGCCCGGTGAGCGACGCCCGCGCCGCACCCGCCACCGTACGCACCGCCGCACCCGCCACCGTACGCACCGCCGCACCCCGATCCGCGTCCGCACCGTCAGGCACTCGCCCGGCGCCACGGCACTGACGGTTCCACTGGTTTCACGGCTCCAACGGCCCCGCGCCCCGCCCGCTCACCGGCCCTCCCCCCGCTTCCGGCCGCGCCCGTCGCGCGGGGGACCCCATCCGCCGAGGGGATTCGTCATGGCACCAGAACCGCCCCTGCTCACCATGTCCGGCATCACCAAGTCCTTCCCCGGCGTCCGCGCCCTGGACGGCGTCGACCTGGAGGTCCAGGCCGGCGAGGTCCACTGCCTCCTCGGCCAGAACGGCGCGGGCAAGTCCACCCTCATCAAGGTGCTCGCCGGAGCCCACCAGCCCGACGGCGGCGAGATCGCCTGGCGCGGCCAACCCGTCCGGCTCACCTCGCCGATCGCCGCCATGCGCCTGGGCATCGCCACCATCTACCAGGAACTCGACCTGGTCGACGGGCTGTCGGTCGCCGAGAACGTCCACCTGGGCCACGAACCGACCAGCGCGGGCTTCGTCGTCCGCGCCAGGAGGGCGCGTTCGGCCGCCGCCGCCCTGCTGGCCCGCCTCGGCCACCCGGAGATCGACCCCTCCCAACCGGTCGGGCGCCTCTCGGCCGCGCAGCGGCAGATCGTCTCGATGGCGCGGGCGCTCTCCCACGACGTGCGCCTCATCGTGATGGACGAGCCCTCCGCCGCCCTCGACCCCGACGAGGTCGGCAACCTCTTCCGGATCGTCGACGGCCTCACCGCCGACGGGGTGGCCGTGGTCCACATCTCCCACCGGCTGGAGGAGATCCGCCGCATCGGCGACCGGGTCACCGTGCTCAAGGACGGCCGGGCGGTCGCGGTCGGGCTGCCCGCGGCCGGGACGCCCACCCGCGACATCGTCGCCATGATGACCGGCCGGGACGTCGCGTACGTCTTCCCGCCCCGCCCCGAGGAACCGGCCGCCCCCGCCCCGGAACCCGTGCTCACGGTCGCGGGGCTGTCCCGCGCCGGGGAGTTCGCGCCGCTCGACCTGGAGCTGCGGCCCGGCGAGATCGTCGGCCTCGCCGGGCTCGTCGGCTCCGGGCGCTCGGAGATCCTGGAGACGGTCTTCGGCGCCCGCAGGGCCGACACCGGGACCGTCGCCGTCGCCGGCAGGCGGCTCCGGCCGGGCAGCGTCCCCGCCGCCGTCGCCGCCGGCATCGGCCTCGCCCCCGAGGAGCGCAAGGCGCAGGCCCTGCTGCTGGCCGAGTCGGTCACCCGCAACGTCTCCGTCTCCTCCCTCTCCCGCTTCGCCCGGTTCGGCTGGATCGACCGCGGTCGCGAGCGCGCGGCCGCGCGGCGGGCCACCCGCGAGCTGTCGCTGCGGCCCGACGACCCGGACGCCGCCGTCCGCACCCTGTCCGGCGGCAACCAGCAGAAAGCCGTCCTCGCCCGCTGGCTGCTGCGCGGCTGCCGGGTCCTGCTGCTCGACGAACCGACCCGCGGCGTCGACGTCGGCGCCCGCGCCGAGCTGTACGCCGTGATCCGCCGGCTGGCCGACGACGGCCTCGCCGTCCTGCTCGTCTCCAGCGAAGTGCCCGAAGTCCTGGGCCTCGCCGACCGGGTGCTCGTGCTCCGCGAGGGCCGCGTGGTCCACACCGCGCCCGCTCGGGAGCTCGACGAGCACCGCGTCCTCGACCTCGTGATGGAAGGGAGCCCGACGCCATGACACAGCCCGCCCCCTCGGCACGGCACGACGGGCCGGACCGGGGGGACCTCCCCGGTCCGCCGCCCGCGAAGACGGGCGGCCTCCGGCCCGTACCCGGCCTGCGGGCCGACGCCCGGACCCTGTCCCTGCTCGGCGTCCTCGCCGCCCTGGCCGTCGTCGGCGGCCTCACCGAACCGGACGCCTTCCTGGACACCGGGAACCTCCGACTCATCCTGACCCAGGCGTCCGTCATCGGGGTCGTCACCGTCGGCATGACCTTCGTCATCACCGGCGGCGGCATCGACCTCTCCGTCGGGGCGATGGTCGCCCTCGCCTCCGTCTGGGCCACCACCCTGGCCACCCAGGAGTACGGCTTCGCGGGCATCGCGTTCACCGCGGTCGTCGTGGGCCTGGCCGCCGGACTGGTCAACGGCGTCCTCATCGCGTACGGCGGCCTGGTCCCGTTCATCGCGACGCTGGCGATGCTCGCCTCGGCCCGCGGGCTCGCCCTCCAGATCACGGAGGGCAGAACCCAGATCGTCACCGTCGACGCGGTCCTGGACCTCGGCCTGCCCGACGCCCACATCCTGGGCGTACCGCCGCTGGTCCTCATGTTCGCCGCGGTCACCGCCGCGGGCTGGCTGGTCCTCAACCGGACCACCTTCGGCCGCCGCACCGTCGCCGTCGGCGGCAACGCGGAGGCCGCCCGGCTGGCCGGGATCGACGTACGCCGCCACCGGCTCGCCCTCTACCTGCTGTCCGGGCTGTGCTGCGGCATCGCCGCCTTCATGCTCGTCGTGCTCTCCGGCTCCGGCCAGAACACCAACGGCAACCTCTACGAGCTCGACGCCATCGCCGCCGCGATCATCGGCGGCACCCTGCTCAGCGGCGGCCGCGGCACGATCGCCGGCTCCGTCCTCGGCGTCCTCGTCTTCACCACGATCACCAACATCTTCGCCCTCAACAACCTCCAGAGCGACGTCCAGCAGATCGCCAAGGGGGCCATCATCGTCGCCGCCGTGCTCGTCCAGCGCCGCACCCTGCGCGGCGGCGACGCCTGAGCCCCCGTACGCCCACCCCCGTACGCCACCCATCGGACGAAGGGCCGGACCACCATGCCGCAGACCAGCCGCAGAGGGCTGCTGTTCACGACCGCAGCCGTCTCCGCGGGCGCGCTCCTCACCGCCTGCACCAGCAACGAGCCCAAGGACGCCGAGCCCGCGGGCGACAGCCGGCCCGCCGCCGACGACAGGCCCGGCAAACCCGTCACCATCGGCTTCGCCGGACCGCAGGCCGACCACGGCTGGCTCAACGCCATCAACGTGAACGCCGCGTCGCGGGCGCGGACGTACCCCGACGTCACCCTGGAGACCACCGAGGGGTCCAACGACACCGCCGCCCAGATCGGCCAGGTCAAGACCCTCATCAACAAGAAGGTCGACGTCCTCGTCATCCTCCCCGCCGACGGCAGGGCGCTCACGCAGGTCGGGCTGGAGGCCATGAGGGCGGGCATCCCCGTCGTCAACCTGGACCGCGTCTTCGCCTCCCCGCAGGCGTACCGCTGCTGGGTGGGCGGCGACAACTACGGCATGGGCCTCAACGCCGGGCACTACATCGGCGAGCGACTGAAGGGAAAGCCCGGCGCCAAGGTCGTCGAACTGGCCGGCATCGACAACCTGGAGCTGACCAAGCAGCGCAGCCAGGGCTTCGCCGACGCGCTGAGGAACTACCCCGACGTCGAGCTGGTGGCCCGTCAGTCGGCGGACTTCACCGTCGAGTCGGGCCAGGCCAAGACGGCGCAGCTCCTCCAGGCGCAGAAGCGGATCGACGCGCTGTGGAACCACGACGACGACCAGGGCGTGGGGGCGCTGCGCGCCATCCAGCAGGCGGGCCGCGACGAGTTCTTCATGGTCGGCGGCGCCGGCGCCAAGTCCGCCATGGACGCCATCAAGGCGGACGACGGCGTCCTGAAGGCCACCGTCCTCTACCCGCCGACCATGGCGGCCTCCGCGATCGACCTGGCGCGCGCCCTCGGCCAGGGCAAGGGCGTCAGCGGCCTCTCCGAGAGGGAGATCCCGACCTCCCTGACCCTGTACTCCGCCGTGGTCACCAAGGACAACGTCGACCAGTACCTGCCCACGGGCTTCCACTGACCGGGCCACCGGGCAAGGCGCACGCCGCCTCTCCCGGCCCGCCACCCCAGACCGACGAGGAGGAGGCCCCATGGCCCGCAGTCCGGAGACCACAGCGCCGACCGCAGCGCCGCCGCCGGGTCGGGCGCCGGGAACGCTCGGGGTCGGCATGGTCGGATACGCGTTCATGGGCGCCGCCCACTCCCAGGGGTGGCGCACCGCGGGACACGTCTTCGACCTGCCGGCCCGGCCCGCGCTCGCCGCGATCTGCGGCCGCGACCGGGCGGCGGTCGAGGCCGCGGCCGCCCGGCACGGCTGGGCCGCCGCGGAGACCGACTGGCGGGCGCTGATCGCGCGGGACGACGTCCACCTGGTCGACATCTGCACCCCCGGCGACAGCCACGCGGAGATCGCCATCGCCGCCCTGGAGGCCGGCAAGCACGTGCTGTGCGAGAAGCCGCTCGCCAACACGGTCGCGGAGGCGCGGGCGATGGTCCGGGCCGCCGAAGCGGCGGCGGCGCGCGGCCAGGTGGCGATCGTCGGCTTCAACTACCGCAAGGTGCCCGCGCTCTCGTACGCCCGGCGGCTCGTCGCGGACGGCCGGCTCGGCGCCCTGCGCCACGTGCGCGCCGCCTACCTCCAGGACTGGCTGGTGGACCCCGCCGCCCCGCTCACCTGGCGGCTCCAGCGCGAGCGCGCCGGATCGGGGGCGCTCGGCGATCTCGGGGCGCACATCGTCGACCTCGCCCAGCACCTCACGGGGGAGCTGCTCACCGGGGTCTCCGCCGTCAGCGAGACGTTCGTACGGCAGAGACCGGCGGCCGCCGGCTCCCCGGCCGGGAGCACGGGCGGCCCGGCGGCGCGGGGCGAGGTGACGGTGGACGACGCGGCGCTGTTCACCGGCCGGCTCGCCTCCGGGGCGCTGGCCTCCTTCGAGGCGACCCGTATGGCGGCGGGCCGCAAGAACGCCCTGCGGCTGGAGATCAACGGGGAGCTGGGGTCGCTCGCCTTCGACCTGGAGCGGCTCAACGAACTGTCCTTCCACGACCACACCGAACCCGCCGCCAGCGCGGGGTTCCGGCGCATCCTGGTCACCGAGCCCGACCACCCGTACCTGGAGGCGTGGTGGCCGCCGGGCCACGCCCTCGGGTACGAGCACACCTTCGTCCACCAGGCCCGCGACGTGGTCCGCGCCATCGCCGAGGGCGCTCCGGCCCGGCCCTCCTTCGCGGACGGGCTCCAGGTCCAGCGTGTCCTCGCCGCCGTCGAGGAGAGCGCCGCGAGAAACTCCGTGCACACCCCGGTCCCGGCCTAGGGGGTGTCCGGCGGATCGGGGCCGGACAGGCCGCGGTGTCCGGTGCGGTGCATCGCCAGGCGCCGCAATGCCCTCGTCGCGGAGCGATTCGGGTGTTCCGGCGACGCCGCGAGGTGCCGTGCCAGGCGCCGTGGACCCGGTCGAGATCTGCCGGACGCCCCCAGGGGCTCGTCCGCTTCGTCGTCGGCCGTCCGTTCCGCAGTGACTGCCTCGTCCGCCGGCGCCGGGCCCCGCTCCGCGGTCCGGCCCGATCCGCACACAAGACCCCAGGAGGTCGCCGCCCATGCCCCGCCCCTTCACCCTGTTCACCGGCCAGTGGGCCGACCTCCCGCTGGAGGAGGTCTGCCGCCACGCTCGGGACTTCGGCTACGACGGACTCGAACTCGCCTGCTGGGGAGATCACTTCGAGGTCGACAAGGCGCTGACCGACCCCGGCTACCTGGACGGCAGGCGCCGCCTCCTCGACGCGTACGGACTGAAGTGCTTCGCCGTCTCCAACCACCTCGTCGGCCAGGCCGTCTGCGACCACCCCATCGACGAGCGCCACCAGGGCATCCTGCCCGCCCGCATCTGGGGCGACGGCGAGGCCGAGGGGGTGCGGCGGCGGGCCGCCGCCGAGATCGCCGACACGGCACGGGCCGCCGCCGCCTTCGGGGTGGACACGGTCGTCGGCTTCACCGGGTCCTCCATCTGGCACCTGGTCGCGCTGTTCCCCCCGGTCCCGCCGCACATGATCGAACGGGGCTACGAGGACTTCGCGGAGCGCTGGAACCCGGTCCTGGACGTCTTCGACGCCGAAGGGGTGCGCTTCGCCCACGAGGTGCACCCGAGCGAGATCGCGTACGACTACTGGACCACCCGGCGCGCCCTGGAGGCGGTGGACCACCGGCCCGCGTTCGGGCTGAACTTCGACCCGAGCCACTTCGTCTGGCAGGACCTGGACCCGGTCGGCTTCCTCTACGACTTCCGGGACCGGATCTACCACGTGGACTGCAAGGAGGCCCGCAGGCGCCTCGACGGCCGCAACGGCCGCCTCGGATCGCACCTGCCGTGGGGCGACCCGCGGCGCGGCTGGGACTTCGTCTCCGCCGGCCACGGCGACGTGCCCTGGGAGGACGTCTTCCGGATGCTGCGGTCCATCGGCTACGAGGGCCCGGTCTCCGTGGAGTGGGAGGACGCGGGCATGGACCGGCTGACCGGCGCCCCGGAAGCGCTCGCCCATCTGCGGCGGTTCGACTTCGACCCCCCGCCGGCCTCCTTCGACGCGGCCTTCGGCAGCGGCGGGTAGCGGCACCGGCACCGGCCCCGGTCCTGAAGGCGCTTCCACGCGGTGCCGGGGCCCGCTCGGGGCTGCCCCGGAACGCCTTTGTCCTGAACGCGGCAGAAGTGCGACCCCCGGTCGCACAAGGGCTTTCCGTCCCGGACGAACAGGTCTACCGTCCACAACGTGTACACGACATGACCCGCGCCGCCGGAGCCGCTTCCGGCCCCGGCGGCGCACGCGCGGCAGTCCCCGCGCGGCACGGCACGGCCGCCCCCGCCCGTACAACCGGAACCCCCGGAGGACCTACGTGCACCGAACCAGAAAGCGGCTCCCGGCCCGGACCCGCGTCCGCAGGACGCTCGCGCTGCTCACCGGCGGACTCCTCACCGCCGCCACCCTGACCCTGGGCTCCGCCCCCGGCGCGACCGCCCGCCCCGGAGCCCCGGCCCCGCCGGCCGAGGACTTCCAGCAGGTCACCCTCGCCAAGGGCGTGGAGGAGACCGGCGAGCCCATGTCGCTCGCGGTCCTGCCCGACCGCAGCGTCCTGCACACCTCGCGCAACGGTGAGCTGCGGATCACCGACAGCGCGGGCAACACCCGGATGTCCGGCACGCTCCCCGTCTACACCCACGACGAGGAAGGGCTCCAAGGCGTCGGCGTCGACCCCGACTTCGCCCGCAACCGGGCCGTCTACCTCTTCTACGCACCCCCGATGGACACCCCCGCCGGCGATGCCCCCGAGTCCGGCTCCGCCGCCGACCTCGCGCGGTTCGACGGGGTCAACCGGCTCTCCCGCTTCGTCCTCAAGGAGGACGGCACCCTCGACACCGCCAGCGAGAGGAAGGTCCTGGACGTCCCCACCTCGCGCGGCATCTGCTGCCACGTCGGCGGCGACATCGACTTCGACGCGGCGGGGAACCTCTACCTCTCCACCGGCGACGACACCAACCCCTTCGCCTCCGACGGCTTCACCCCGATCGACGAACGCCCCGGCCGCAACCCGGCGTTCGACGCCCGGCGCACCTCCGGCAACACCAACGACCTGCGCGGCAAGATCCTGCGCGTCAAGGTCGCCGACGACGGCTCGTACACCGTCCCCGAGGGCAACCTCTTCGCGCCCGGCACGGACCGGACGCGCCCCGAGATCTACGCGATGGGCTTCCGCAACCCGTTCCGCTTCTCCGTCGACCGGGCCACCGGCATCGTGTACGTCGGCGACTACGGCCCCGACGCGGGTGCGGCGGACCCCCAGCGCGGGCCCGCGGGGAAGGTCGAGTTCGCCCGCGTCACGAAGGCCGGCAACTTCGGCTGGCCCTTCTGCGTCGGCGCCAACGAGCCCTACCACGACTACGACTTCGCCACCCGGACGCCCGGCGCCGCCTTCGACTGCGCGCGTCCGAGGAACGACTCGCCGTACAACACCGGACTCGTGGAGCTGCCACCCGCGGAGGCCGCCTGGATACCGTACGACGGCGGATCGCTGCCCGCGTTCGGCAGCGGCTCCGAATCCCCGATGGGCGGACCGGTCTACCGCTACGACGCGGCCCTCGACTCCCCGGTGAAGTTCCCCGAGGCGTACGACGGCGACTTCTTCGCCGGCGAGTTCGGCCGCCGGTGGATCAAGCGCATCGAGCAGGACGCCGGCGGCGGGGTCCAGTCCATCGACGACGTGCCCTGGTCCGGTACGCAGATCATGGACATGGCCTTCGGGCCGGACGGGGCGCTGTACGTCCTGGACTACGGCCTCGCCTGGTTCGGCGGCGACGAGAACTCCGCGCTCTACCGCATCGAGAACGCCACCGGCGGCCGCTCGCCGATCGCGGAGGCCGCCGCGGACAGGACCTCCGGCACCGCCCCGCTCCGGGTGAGGTTCTCCTCGGCCGGAACGTCGGACGGCGACGGCGACGCCCTCTCCTACTCCTGGGACTTCGGCGACGGCTCCTCCTCCACCGCCGCCCACCCCACGCACACCTACCGGAGGAACGGCGTCTACACCGCGACGCTCACCGTGCGGGATTCCACCGGCCGCACCGGCTCGGCCGGCGTCCACGTGACCGTCGGCAACACCGCGCCGACCGTGGAGCTGGACCTCCCCCGAGACGGCCGACTGTTCGCGTTCGGCGACTCCGTGCCGTTCAAGGTGAACGTCAGGGACCCGGAGGACGGGGCCGTCGACTGCGCCCGGGTCAAGGTGACGTTCACCCTCGGCCACGACAGCCACGGCCACGACATCACCACCGAGCACGGCTGCGAGGGGACCATCACGACCGCCATGGAGGGCGGCCACGACCCCAACGCCAACCTCTACGGCGGCATCTCGGCCACGTACACCGACCAAGGGGGCGGCGGTCAGGCCGCGTTGACCGGCCGCGACCAGGCGCGGCTCCAGCCGAAGCACCGGCAGGCCGAGCACTTCGACGACTCCTCGGGCGTCAACGCCATCGACAAGGCGAGCGCACACGGCGGCCGGACCGTCGGCGACATCCACCACGACGACTGGATCTCCTTCGGGACGTACCTCCTCAAGGGGACCACCAAGCTCACCGCCCGCGTCTCGTCGGCCGGTGCGGGCGGATTCCTGGAAGTGCGCACCGGATCGCCCACCGGCAGGCTCCTCGGCTCGGGGCCCGTCCCGGTGACCGGCGGCTGGGAGACCTTCCAGGACGTCGACGTACCGCTGCGCGGCGCCCCGAAGAAGCAGACCGACCTCTTCCTCGTCTTCAAGGGCGGTGACGGCGCGCTCTACGACGTCGACGACTTCGCCCTCTCCGACAGCCCCGTCGACAAGACCGCCGAACGCGTCCTGGTCTTCTCCAGGACCGCCGGCTTCCGCCACGACTCCATTCCGGCAGGCGTCACCGCGCTGAAGGAGATCGGCAAGGACACCGGTATCACGGTCGACTCCACCGAGTCCGCCGCGCAGTTCACCACCAGCAACCTGGCCCGCTACGACGCCGTCGTCTTCCTCTCCACCACCGGCGACGTCCTGGACGCCGCCCAGCAGCAGGCGTTCGAGAGCTACGTGGCCGCGGGCGGCGGCTACGTCGGCATCCACGCGGCCGCCGACACCGAGTACGACTGGGAGTTCTACGGCGGACTCGTCGGAGCCCACTTCGCCTCGCATCCCCCCATCCAGCCCGCCACCGTCCGCGTCGAGGACCACGACCACCCCGCCACCGCCCACCTGGGCGAGGAGTGGCAGCGCACCGACGAGTGGTACGACTACCGCACCAACCCCCGGAACACGGCCAAGGTCCTCGCCACGCTGGACGAGACCACGTACACCGGCGGCGCCATGAAGGGCGACCACCCGATCTCCTGGTGCCAGACCTACCGGGGCGGCCGCTCCTTCTACACCGGCCTCGGCCACACCGTGGAGTCGTACACCGAACCGGCCTTCCGCGCCCACCTGCGCGGCGGCCTGCGCTACGCCACCGGCCAGGTCAAGGCCGACTGCGAGCCGGACACCGGCCACCGCGCCCTCTTCAACGGCAGGACGCTGGACGGCTGGAAGCAGGCCGGCCCCGGAACGTTCCGGGTCAGCGACGGGGCCCTGCACTCCGAGGGCGACATGGGCCTGCTCACCTACCGGGCCAAGGAGTTGCAGGCGTACTCGCTGAAGCTCGACTGGAAGACGACGGGCGACGACAACTCCGGCGTCTTCGTGGGCTTCCCGGAGACCGACGACCCCTGGACGGCGGTGCACGAGGGCTACGAGATCCAGATCGACGCCACCGACGCCGCCGATCGCACCACCGGCGCCGTCTACGGCTTCAAGTCGGCCGACATCAGGGCCCGTGACCGCGTCCTGCGGCCGCCCGGCCAGTGGAACAGCTACGAGATCACGGTCCGGGGCGAACGCCTCCAGGTCTTCCTCAACGGAGTGAGGATCAACGACTTCACCAACACCGACCCGGCGCGCAGCCTGAAGGACGGCTACATCGGCCTCCAGAACCACGGCGCCGACGACCATGTGTCCTTCCGCGACATCCGGCTGAGGGAACTGCCCTCGACGTAGGGCGCCCGCCACCGCCGGCGGCGGGCGGGGGAGCAGGAGCACCACGCCTTCCCCCGCCCGCCGTCCCCACCCCGACATCCCAGGGGCCCCCGCCCGACCCAGGGGCCCCGCCCGTACATCCCCCAGGGAACCCCTACACCCCGCAGGGAGGCAGCCCGTGTCCGCACACGCCGCTCGTCCAGGCCGCTTCGACGCGCCCGCCCGCACCGGCGTCTGGTTCGTCGGAGCGCGCGGCTCCGTCGCCACCACCGCCATCGCGGGCTGCGCCGCCGTCGCGGCCGGGCTCCACCCGCCGACCGGCATGGCCACCGAGGCGCCGGCCTTCGCCGACAGCGGCCTGCCACCCCTGACCACGCTGGTCTTCGGCGGCCACGACACCCTCGACTGCCCGCTGGCCAAACGGGCCGAGGCGCTGGCGGACGGCGGAGTGCTGCCGCACGGACTGCCCTCGGCCGTACGCGCCGAACTCGCCGCCGCCGACGCCGGGATACGGCCCGGCGGACCGCTCCCCGGCGACCGGCGCGACGACGCGGAACTCATCGCCGCGTTCGCCGCCGACCTCACCGACTTCACCCGCCGCCACGACCTGGCACGCACCGTGGTCGTCAACGTCGCCACCACCGAACCCGCGCCGAGCCCCGACGCCCCCCGGCTGCCCGCCAGTTCGCTGTACGCGGCCGCCGCCCTACGGGCCGGCTGCGCCTACGCAAACTTCACCCCCTCCACCGGCCTGCGCACCCCCGCGCTCGCGGACCTGACCGCCTCCTGCGGCCTGCCCCACGCCGGGCGCGACGGCAAGACCGGGCAGACGCTGCTGCGTTCCGTGCTCGCCCCGATGTTCCTCCAGCGCGCCCTCGCCGTACGCGCCTGGTCCGGGAGCAACCTGCTGGGCGGCGGGGACGGAGCGGCGCTGGCCGACCCGGCGGCCGCCGCCGCCAAGAACGCGGGCAAGGAACGCGTCCTGGCCGACACCCTCGGCGCGGCCCCCGAAGGAGAGGTGCACATCGACGACGTGCCCGCGATGGGGGACTGGAAGACGGCCTGGGACCACATCGCCTTCGACGGCTTCCTCGGCTCCCGCATGATCCTCCAGACCATCTGGCAGGGGTGCGACTCGGCCCTGGCGGCACCGCTGGTCCTGGACCTCGCCCGACTGCTCGCCCGCGCCCACGAGACCGGGATCAGCGGGCCCCTGCCCGAGCTGGGGTTCTACTTCAAGGACCCCGACGGCGGCGGCTCGGCCGCCCTCGCCGAGCAGTACGCCGCCCTGCTGTCCTTCGCGGAACGGCTGCGGGGCCCGGCATGAGGCGGCGGCTGCCGACCCTCGCGGCACTCCTGCGGGCCGCGCCGGCGACCGGGCGGCGGGACGACCGGGCGGGGCGGCGCGCGTCCCCGGCCGGACCGCCGGAGCCGACCGGACAGGGCGGGAGGACGCCCCCGGCCGCCGCGGACAGCCTGTCCGGTGCGGGTGGGACTGCACCCGCACCGGACAGGCGCGGACCAGCCGGTGGGGGCGGGAGCGCGGGCGGGGGCCGGGACGCGGGCGCGCGGGGAGGCGAGCGGAGTGCGGACCGGGCCGTCGAGGGGGACGGGGGTGCGGGCGGCCTCGGCGAGGGGGCGGCCCCACGGGGCGCGAGCCGGGGCGCGGCGAGCGCTGACCGGCGTAGGGGAGGGGGCGCGGCCCGGAGCGCCGACCGGGATGCGCGCGGGGGCGCGAGCCGGCGTGCGGACCGGGCCGTCGTGGGGGACGGGGGTGCGGGCGGCCTCGGCGAGGGGGCGGCCCCACGGGGCGCGGGCCGGGGCGCGGACCTGGACGTGGACGGGGGTGCGGGCGCGGGCGGTCCTGGCCAGGTGGGCGCGGACCACAGTGCGGCGAGTGCCGACCGGGGCGCTGGACAGGGCGCGGGCCGGGGCGTTGTCCAGGGCGCGGGCCGGTGCGCTGACCGGAGTAGCGGCGGGGGCGCGCTCCGGGGCGCGGACGTGCGGGGGGCGGGCCGGGCGCGCGTGCGGGCCTGGGCGGAACTGCTGCGCGTCTCCGCCCTCTTCTCCGTCCCCGGCGACGCGCTCGCCGGGGCGGCGGCAGTCGGCCGCCGCCCCGGCCGGGCGACCGCACTCGCGATCGGCGCGTCGCTCTGCCTGTACGAGGCGGGCATGGCCCTCAACGACTGGGCCGACCGCGAGGAGGACGCCGTCGACCGCCCGCACCGCCCGATCCCCTCGGGCCGGATCAGCCCGGCCGCCGCTCTGGGCGCGGCCGGAGCGCTGACCGCGGCGGGCCTCGCCCTGGCCGCCCGTGCCGGCCGCCCGGCGCTGACCGTCGCCGGGGGCCTGGCCGCCACCGTGTGGGCCTACGACCTCCACCTGAAGCACACGCAGGCGGGCCCCGCGGCGATGGCGGCGGCCCGCGCCCTCGACCTGCTCCTGGGAGCGGCGGCTGCGGCGACGGGGCCGGTCGGCGCCGGGCCCCGCGCGAGCGGCAACGCCGCCCGGCGGGCGGCCCCGCGCGGCGGGGCGACGGCCGCCGTGCTCCCGGCCGTGCCCGCCGCCCTGCTGCTCGGGGCGCACACGTACGGCGTCACCGCGGTCTCGCGCCATGAGGAGCGGGGCGGTTCGACCGGGGCGCCGCTCACCGTGCTGGGCGCCACGGCCGCGCTTGCCGCGGCCGTCCTGGGGGAGCGGCAGGAGGGCGGCCCCGCCCGCGCGGGCGCGGTGGCGGCCGACCCCGGAGCGGGCCCGCGCGCCGCGGCCCGAGCCGACCGACCGGGCGCGCGGGCGCGCACCGCCGGACCCGGACCGCGCCCGGCGGGGCACCCCGACCTCCGGCGCGCGCCCGACGCCGACCGCCCGCGTACGCCCCATCCCGGCCGCCCGCGCACACAGCACCTCGACCACTCCCGCGCACCCCACCCCGACCGCCCGCGTACGCTCCCCGCGGACCACCGGCCGGGACCCGCGGACCACCGGCCGGGACCCGCGGACCACCGGCCGGGACCCGCGGACCACCAGCCGGGACCCGCGGACCACCAGCCGGGACCCGCGGACCACCGGCCGGGACCCGCCCCCACCGGGCCGGGGACCCCGCCCCGCGCCCGCCTCGCCCGCCTCGCCGATCCCGGCCGCCTCGCCGATCCCGGCCGCCTCCTGGCCGCCGCGTTGGCCGGGGCCTACCTCCGTACCGCCGGACCGCCCCTCCTGCACGCGGCGCTGAACCCGTCGCCGCCCCTGACCCAGCGGGCGGTCGGCGGGGGCATCCGCGCCATGATCCCGCTCCAGGCGGCGCTCGCCGCCCGCGCCGGGGCCCCCGTCACCGCCCTCGCCGTCATGGCGCTCTCCCCCCTCGCCCGCACCCTCGCCCGGAAGGTGAGCCTCACATGACCCTCCTCCTCGGATACGGCACCAACGGGCTCACCGACCTCCGCCTCGACGACGCCCTCGGGCTGCTGGCCGACCTCGGCTACGACGGCGTGGGGCTGACCCTCGACCACATGCACCTGGACCCCCTGGCCCCGGACCTCGCCGAGCGCACCCGCCACGTCGGGCGCCGGCTCGCCTCCCTCGGACTCCGGGTCACCGTCGAGACCGGCGCCCGCTACGTCCTCGACCCGCGCCGCAAGCACGGCCCCTCCCTCCTCGACCCGGACCCCGACGCCCGTGCCGCCCGCGCCGCGCTGCTCGTCCGCGCGGTCGACGTGGCGGCCGGACTCGGCGCGCACGCCGTCCACTGCTTCAGCGGCGCCACCCCGCCGGGCACACCGACCGGGACCGCCTGGGACCGCCTGGGCGACGCGCTCGCCCCCGTCCTCGCCGCGGCGGACCGGGCCGGCGTCCCCCTCGCCGTCGAACCGGAACCCGGTCACCTCCTCGCCACCCTCGCCGACTTCCACCACCTCCGCGCCCTCCTCTCCGATCCCGAACCCCTCGGCCTCACCCTCGACATCGGCCACTGCCAGTGCCTGGAGGAGGCATCGCCCGAGGAGTGCGTGAAGGAGTCGGCGCCCTGGCTGCGGCACGTCCAGATCGAGGACATGCGGCGCGGCGTGCACGAGCATCTCCCGTTCGGGGACGGGGAGATCGACTTCCCGCCCGTGCTCGCCGCCCTCACCGCCTCGGGCTACCGGGGACTCACCGTCGTCGAACTGCCCCGCCACTCCCACGCGGGCCCCGAACTCGCCCGCACCTCCATCGACTTCCTGCGCGAGGCGATGAGGAAGGGGGGCATCCCGTGCTGACGTCCCGCAAGGAGCTCGACGCCGTACTCGACGAGACCGCCCGCGCCTGGCTCCACCAGGCCCTCGCCGAAGCCGCCCGCGAGGCCGCCCGCACCGACACCCTCCGCGCGGAAGGCACCACCCCCGCGCCGCCCTGGGAACTGCGCTACGCCGCCGCCGGCCGGCACTGCGGACCGGAGCACGCCGACTCCGTACGCTCCCTCCTGCTCGTCGAGGCCCGCGCCTCCACGCCCTGCGTCACCCGGCTCTACCAGCAGGGCACCGCCGCCGAACGCCGCGCCGTCCTGCTCACCCTGCACCGCCTCGACCTCGGCGCCTCGGCCCTCCCGCTCGTCCAGGACGCCCTGCGCACCAACGACACCCGGTTGGTGGCCGCCGCCGTCGGCCCCTACGCCGCCGACCACCTGGACCCGCACGCCTGGCGGCACGCCGTGCTGAAGTGCCTGTTCACCGGGGTGCCGATCGACGCCGTCGCCCGGCTCGACGCGCGGGCCCGAGGGGACGGTGAACTCGCCCGCATGGTCGGCGACTTCGCCGCCGAGCGCACCGCCGCCGGCCGCGCCGTCCCCGCCGACCTGCACACCGTCCTCGCCCTCGCCGCACCGACCGCCGGCCAGGTCCCACCGGCCGCCCCCGCTCCCGCGCCCCCGCTCGGGCAGGAGAGCCCCCGACGCCCCACGGAGGAGCCCTGATGCGCATCTTCGACCCCCACATCCACATGAGTTCGCGCACCACCGACGACTACCGGGCGATGTACGACGCGGGCGTCCGCGCCCTCGTCGAGCCCTCCTTCTGGCTCGGCCAGCCCCGCACCTCGCCCGCCAGCTTCTTCGACCACTTCGACGCCCTCCTGGGCTGGGAGCCCTTCCGCGCCTCCCAGTACGGCATCGCGCACCACTGCACGATCGCCCTGAACCCCAAGGAGGCCAACGACCCCCGCTGCGTGCCCGTGCTCGACGCGCTGCCCCGCTACCTCGTCAAGGACTCCGTCGTCGCCGTCGGCGAGATCGGCTACGACTCCATGACCCCGGCCGAGGACCACGCCCTCGCCGCCCAACTCCAACTCGCCGCCGACCACGGCCTGCCCGCGCTCGTCCACACCCCGCACCGCGACAAGCTCGCCGGTCTGCGCCGCACCCTGGACGTCGTCCGGGCGTCGGACCTCCCCCCGGAGCGCGTCCTGCTCGACCACCTCAACGAGACGACGGTGACGGACGCCGTCGACAGCGGCTGCTGGGCCGGGTTCTCCATCTACCCGGACACGAAGATGGACGAGGACCGGATGGTCGCCGTCCTCAAGGACCACGGCACCGAGAGGATCCTCGTCAACTCGGCCGCAGACTGGGGCAGGAGCGACCCCCTCGCCACCCGCAAGGTCGCCGACGCGATGCTGCGGGCCGGCTTCACCGAGGACGACGTGGACCAGGTCCTGTGGCGCAACCCCGTCGCCTTCTACGGCCGGAGCGGCCGCCTCCAGCTCCACGCCACCCCACCCGGAACCCTCCACGAGGGCAACTCCATCCTGCGCGGCGGGGAGTGAGGCGATGCGCTTCCGCCACCCGGACGGCTCCACCGTCCACCTCGCCTACTGCACCAACGTCCACCCGGCCGAGACCCTGGACGGCGTCCGCGCCCAACTCCGCGACCACTGCGAACCCGTCCGCCGCCGCATGGGACGGGACAGACTCGGCATCGGCCTCTGGCTCGCCAGGGACGCCGCCCGCGCCCTGGTCGACGACCCCGCCGCCCTGCGCGCCCTGCGCACCGAACTCGACGGCCGCGGCCTGGAGGTGGTGACCCTCAACGGTTTCCCGTACGAGGGGTTCGGCGCCGACGAGGTCAAGTACCGGGTCTACCAGCCGGACTGGACCGAACCCGACCGGCTCGCCCACACCACCGACCTCGCCCGCCTCCTGGCCGCCCTCCTCCCCGACGACGTCACCGAGGGCACCCTCTCCACCCTGCCGCTCGCCTGGCGCACCCCCTACGACGGCGATCCCGGAGCCGCCCGCACCGCCCGCTCCGCGCTCACCACCCTCGCCCAGCGCTTGGACGCCCTCGCCGAACTCACCGGCAAGTCCCTCCGCGTCGGCCTCGAACCCGAACCGGGCTGCACGGTGGAGACCACCGCCGACGCCATCGCCCCGCTCACCGCCATCGGCCACGACCGCATCGGCGTCTGCGTCGACACCTGCCACCTCGCCACCTCCTTCGAGGACCCCGTCACCGCACTCGACGCCCTGGCCGCCGCCGGCGTCCGGGTCGTCAAGTCCCAGCTCTCCGCCGCCCTGCACGCCGAGCACCCCCAGCTGCCCGAGGTGCGCGCCGCGCTCGCCGCGTTCGCCGAACCCCGCTTCCTGCACCAGACCCGCACCCGCACCGCCACCGGGCTCCGGGGCTGCGACGACCTCGACGAAGCCCTCGGCGACCGGGCGCTCCCCGACACCGCCCCCTGGCGCGCGCACTTCCACGTCCCCCTGCACGCGCCCCCCGCGCCGCCGCTCACCTCCACGCTGCCCGTCCTGCGGTCCGCGCTCGCCCGGCTCGTCGGCGGGCCCACGCCGCTCACCCGGCACCTGGAGGTGGAGACGTACACCTGGCAGGCGCTCCCCGCCGCACTGCGGCCCCGTACCCGCGCCCAGCTCTGCGACGGCATCGCCGCCGAACTCACCCTCGCCCGCGACCTCCTGGTCGACCTCGGCCTCAAGGAGCTGCCATGACCGAGCAGGGCCCCGGCGCGACGGCCGCCCCCGACCCCCGCGGCCCCGGCCCGCGCACAAGCCCCGCGAGCGCGCCCGGGAGCGGTGCGCGCCGCGGCCTCACGCCCCTCCTCGTCCTCGACGTCGTCGGCCTCACCCCGCGGCTCCTGGCCCACATGCCCAATCTCCGAGCGCTGGGGGAGCGGGGCACGCGGGCGCCCCTGACCACGGTGCTGCCCGCCGTCACCTGCGCCGCCCAGTCGACCTTCCTCACCGGCACGACACCCGCCGAACACGGCATCGTCGCCAACGGCTGGTACTTCCGCGAACTCGGCGACGTCCTGCTGTGGCGGCAGCACAACGGGCTCGTCGCGGGCGACAAGCTCTGGGACGCGGCCCGGCGCGCCCACCCCGGCTACACCGTCGCGAACGTCTGCTGGTGGTACGCGATGGGCGCCGACACCGACTGGACGGTCACCCCGCGCCCCGTCTACTACGCCGACGGCCGCAAGGAACCCGACTGCTACACCCGCCCCCCGGCCCTGCACGACGAACTGACCGAGAGATTCGGCACGTTCCCCCTCTTCCACTTCTGGGGTCCCGGAGCCGACCTGGTCTCCTCCCAGTGGATCATCGACGCCACCCGGCACGTCATCACCACCCGCGCCCCCGACCTCGCGCTCTGCTACCTGCCCCACCTCGACTACGACCTCCAGCGCTTCGGCCCCGACGACCCGCGCTCCCACCGGGCCGCCGCCGACCTCGACCGGGCCATGGCCCCGCTGCTGGCCGACGCCCGCGCCGAGGGGCGTACCGTCGTCGCGCTGTCCGAGTACGGCATCACCCGCGTCGAGCGCCCCGTCGACATCAACCGCGCCCTGCGCCGGGCCGGCCTGCTGGAGGTGCACACCCAGGACGGCATGGAGTACCTGGACCCGATGGCCTCCCGCGCCTTCGCCGTCGCCGACCACCAGATCGCCCACGTCTACGTGCGCCGTCCCGAGGACCTGGAGGCCACGCGCACGGCCCTCGCGGACCTGCCCGGCGTCGACCGGCTCCTCGACGACGCGGGCAAGAGGGCCCACCACCTGGACCACCCCCGCGCGGGCGAACTGGTCGCCGTGGCGGAGAAGGACGCCTGGTTCACGTACTACTACTGGCTCGACGACGCCCGCGCCCCCGACTTCGCCCAGCTCGTCGAGATCCACCGCAAACCCGGTTACGACCCCGTCGAGCTGTTCATGGACCCCCAGGACCCCTACGTCCGGGTCAAGGCCGCCGCGGCGGTCGCCCGCAAGAAGCTCGGCCTGCGCTACCGCATGGCGGTCGTCCCCCTCGACCCCGCGCCCGTCCGGGGCAGCCACGGCCGCCTCCCGGAGAGCGACGACGAAGGCCCGCTCATCCTCTGCTCGACCCCCGGCGCGTTCACCGGCCGGGTCCGGGCCACCGAGGTGAAGCCCCTCCTCCTCCAACTCGCCGGACTGCGCTGACCCTCTCCGCCAGGCAACTCCAAGGAGTCGTATGAACACGCACCGCGCCACCGAGGACGCCGGCCTCGCCCGCAGACTGAGCCGCCGCGACGTCCTCGGCGTCGCCGCCGGCGCCACCGCGGCGGCCCTCGTCGGCGCCGCGACCGCCCAGGCGGACAGCCGCGAGCGGGCCCCGCACGCGGCCGGGGACCACGGGCGCGCGAAGGGCCGCCCCGTCCTGCCCCCCGGCCGCCTCGGCATCCAGCTCTACAGCCTGCGCGAGCAGGTCACCACCCTCGGCTTCGGCCCCGTCTTCGCCGAGCTGGAGAAGTACGGGTACGACGAGATCGAGTTCGCGGGCTACACCCAGGGCGCGGCCGGCCCCATCACCCTGGCCCGCCTCGGGCGGCTGGCGCGGGACCACGGCCTCACCCCGATCGGCAGCCACGTCGGCTACTACGACGACCGCGACCCCGGCGCGTACACCTTCGCCCAGAACCTCGACAAGGTCCTCGACGACGCCCAGGCCCTCGGCCTCAAGCACATCGGCACGGCCTCCGGGCCCTTCCGCCACGGCTCCACGGTGGACGGCGTGAAGCGGGCGGCGGAGGACTTCAACGCCTACGGAGCGGCCGCCCGCGCGCGCGGGATGAGGTTCTACCAGCACAACCACGCCGAGGAGTTCTCCTTCGCGGCCGACCAGCCGCGCGTACGCCTCTACGACATCCTGCTCGCCGAGACCGATCCGGACCTCGTCCACCTGGAGATGGACGTCTACTGGGCCTACTGCGCCCAGTTCCGCTTCAGCCGGCGGCCGGACGGCACGCCCGCGCCGCTGGACCCCCTGGCGTACGTCTTGAGGAACCCGCACCGCTACCCGCTGTTCCACGTCAAGGACGGCGTCCGCGACGACACGGTGCGGGACGGCTACCGCATGTCCGACGTCGGGGACGGGGACATCGACTACAAGAGGTTCCTGTCCCAGGTGACCCGCCGGACCCACCGCGGCCGGACCTACCACCACTGGCAGACCGAGCACGACGCCCCGGTCGCGTCGCTCGCCTTCGCCCGCAAGTCCAGCGAACACCTGCACTCCCTGCGCGAGGGCCGCTGCGGCGACTGACGCCCGCCCCGCACGGCACACACCGGGCCCGCGCCCCCGCCCCCTCGACGGGGCGCGGGCCCGGAGCCGCCGGAAGGGCGGCCCCGGCAGTGAGCCGCACCGCACTGACCACGGGATATGCGGGTGAAGGGCGTGCCGAACCCCTGGTATGGTTTTCCATGTCGCCGCGGGGAACACGCCGCGAACGACAGACACCTTGTCCGGGTGGCGGAATGGCAGACGCGCTAGCTTGAGGTGCTAGTGCCCTTTATCGGGCGTGGGGGTTCAAGTCCCCCCTCGGACACCAGCAGAGACCCCAGTCGATCTGGGGTTTTTTGCGTTCCGGACGCGCCGGGGCCCGCCGCGGGGCGGGTCGCCGGACGCCGTCCTCCGGAGCGGCCGGGCCCACCCCTCCGTACGGGGAGGTGCGCTCGACCCGGCCGGGTACGCTCGCGCCTGATGACGCCGCCTCCGTCGAACCCCGAGCCGCCGGGCCGCCCGAAGCCCCTGTGGGGCGCCTCGATCGCCGCGCTGGGCGTCTTCCTCGCCCTGCTGGCCCTCTGCTCACTGAAGGCGTTCGTCGTCAACGACGATCTGCCGAACGTCTGCGACGACCTCCGCCGGGGGAGCTTTCCGCCCGAGGTGGCGTGCGCGTCCGCGGACGGGACGGTGTCCGGCGCGAACGCCGGGTGGGTCGAGGTGCTCTTCCACGTGTCCCTCGTGGTGTCCGTGCTGTTCGCCGCCCTGGCGCTCGCGGTGAGCTGGGCCGTTCGCCGCAGGTGACCCCTGGCGGCCGCCCTGCCCGGGGACCACTGGGGCGAGCCGGGGCGCGTGCCCGTCGGCCTGTCACGATCTGGTCTCGGACAGGGAGCAGGGACTTGTTTTCGGCCATGTAATCGTTTCCAATTCTTCGTGTAATCGATTCCACGGCGTCGCACAGCCGGGCTGCCGCTGGTTTCGAGGTGTACGGAAACCACAAGGAGGTGGTCCGGACATGGCGAGCATCAAGGACGTCGCGGCCGAGGCGGGGGTATCCGTCGCCACGGTCTCGCGGGTCCTCAACAGCCACCCGTCCGTCAGCGAGGAGGCGCGCACCCGCGTCCTCGCCGCCGTCGAGACGCTCGGCTACCGGCCCAACGCCGTGGCCCGCTCGCTGCGCACCGACCAGACCCGCACCCTCGGCCTGGTCATCAGCGACGTGCTCAACCCCTACTTCACCGAGCTGGCCCGCTTCGTCGAGGAGGAGGCCCGCGCGCTCGGCTACAGCGTCATCATCGGCAACGCCGACGAGCGGCCCGACCTGCAGGACCACCACATCCGCACGCTCATCGACCGCAGGATCGACGGGCTCCTCGTCTCGCCCGCCGACGGGGGCTCCTCGCTGATGCGGGACGTCGCCCGGAGCAGCACCCCGATGGTCTTCGTCGACCGGTGGATGCCCGGCGTCGAGGTGCCCGTCGTCCGGGCCGACGGCACACGGGCGGTCGCGGAGCTGGTCGCGCATCTGCACGGCCTCGGCCACCGCAGGCTCGCCATCATCGCCGGGCCCGCCGCCACGACCACCGGCGACGAGCGCGTCGAGGCCTTCCGGGGCGCGATGCGGCGGCTCGGTCTCGCGCTACCGGACGCCTACATCGGCCAGGGCGACTTCCAGGCCGCCAGCGGCCGCCGAGCCGCCGAGCGGTTCCTGGCCCTGCCCGAACCGCCCGAGGTCGTCTTCGCCGCCGACAACCTGATGGCGCTCGGCGCGCTCGACGCCATCCGCGCCCACGGGCTGCGGGTCCCGGACGACATCGGCCTCGCCGCCTTCGACGACATCCCGTGGTTCGTGCACACGGACCCTCCGATCACCGCCATCGCCCAGCCCACCGCGGACCTGGCACGGGCCGCCGTGCGCGCGCTGGCCGACCTGATCGACGGACGGACCCCGCGGTCCGTCACCCTGCCCGCCCGCCTCGTCGTACGCCGTTCGTGCGGCGGGGCCGTATCGAACCAGAGGAGCACCTGGTGACCGCACCGGAGGAGCGACCGGTGGAAGCGCCGGACGAGCTGCTGCGCATCGAGGGTCTGCGCAAGACCTTCCCCGGCGTGGTGGCGCTCGACGACGTCGACTTCGACCTGCGCCGGGGCGAGGTCCACGTCCTGCTCGGCGAGAACGGAGCCGGCAAGAGCACCCTCATCAAGATGCTCTCCGGCGCCTACCGGCCCGACCGGGGCCGCATCCTGGCCGAGGGGCGCGAGGTGCGCATCGACCGCGCGCAGGACGCCGAACGGCTCGGCATCGCCACCATCTACCAGGAGTTCAACCTCGTCCCCGACCTGACGGTCGCCGAGAACATCTTCCTGGGCCGCCAGCCGCGCCGCTTCGGCCTCATCGACCACCGGCGGATGCGGGCGGACGCGGAGAAGCTGCTGCGCCGGGTCGGCGTCGCCGTGCGCCCGGACGCCAAGGTCCGCGAACTGGGCATCGCCCGGCTCCAGATGGTGGAGATCGCCAAGGCGCTGAGCCTGGACGCCCGCGTCCTGATCATGGACGAGCCGACCGCCGTCCTCACCTCGGAGGAGGTGGACAAGCTCTTCACCATCGTGCGCCGACTGCGCGCGGACGGCGTCGGCATCGTCTTCATCACCCACCACCTGGACGAGATCGCCGCCCTCGGCGACCGCGTCACCGTCCTCCGCGACGGCCGCAGCATCGGCCAGGTCCCCGCCTCCACCCCGCAGGACGAGCTGGTGCGGCTGATGGTCGGCCGCAGCATCGAGCAGCAGTACCCGCGCGAACGCCCCGACACGGGCGAGGCGTTGCTGTCGGTGCGCGGGCTCACCCGCGCCGGCGTCTTCCACGACGTCAGCTTCGACGTACGCGCCGGGGAGGTCGTCGGACTCGCCGGACTCGTCGGCGCCGGGCGGACCGAGGTCGCCCGGGCGGTCTTCGGCGCCGACCCGTACGACGCGGGCACCGTCGAGGTGGGCGGGCGGCGCCTGGCCCGGAACGACGTCCCCGCCGCCATGAGCGCCGGGATCGGACTCGTACCGGAGGACCGCAAGGGCCAGGGCCTCGTCCTGGACGCCTCCGTCCAGGAGAACCTGGGCCTGGTCACCCTGCGCTCCGCGACCCGCTCCGGCCTCGTGGACCTCAAGGGGCAGCGCACCGCCGCCGCCCGCATCGCCGAACAGCTCGGCGTCCGCATGTCCGGCCTCGGCCAGCACGTGGGGACGCTCTCCGGCGGCAACCAGCAGAAGGTCGTCATCGGCAAGTGGCTCCTGGCCGACACCCGCGTGCTGATCCTGGACGAGCCGACCCGCGGCATCGACGTCGGCGCCAAGGTCGAGATCTACCAGCTCGTCAACGAGTTGACCGCCTCCGGCCACGCCGTCCTGATGATCTCCAGCGACCTGCCCGAGGTCCTCGGCATGAGCGACCGCGTGCTCGTCATGGCGCAGGGCCGGATCGCCGGGGAACTCCCCGCCGCCCAGGCCACCCAGGACGCGGTGATGGCCCTCGCGGTCACCGCCGCGCCCCACGAGCGCGCACCGGCCGCCTCGACGCCCGAGGTCCCGGCGACCGCCGCACACGCGAAAACCACCGAACACCCCGCACCGAAGAAGGAAGAGGAGGGCCCCCGTGGCCACTGAGACAGCCAGGAGTGACGCGGGAGCGGGCGGTTCCTCCGTGGTACGCCGCGTCCTGCTCGACAACGGCGCGCTGAGCGCCCTGGTGGTCCTGGTGGTGGCGATGTCGCTGCTCTCCGGCGACTTCCTCACCACCCAGAACCTGCTGAACGTCGGGGTCCAGGCGGCCGTCACCGCCATCCTCGCCTTCGGCGTCACCTTCGTCATCGTCTCGGCGGGCATCGACCTGTCCGTCGGTTCCGTGGCGGCCCTGTCCGCGACGGTCCTCGCCTGGTCGGCGACGTCCGCCGGCGTGCCGGTCGTCCTCGCGGTCGTCCTCGCCGTCGCCACCGGCATCGCCTGCGGCTTCGTCAACGGCGCGCTCGTCTCGTACGGCAAACTCCCGCCGTTCATCGCCACCTTGGCGATGCTCTCGATCGCCCGCGGCCTGTCCCTGGTCATCTCGCAGGGCAGCCCGATCGCCTTCCCCGACTCCGTCTCGGTGCTCGGCGACACGCTGGGCGGCTGGCTCCCCGTACCGGTCCTCGTGATGATCGCGATGGGGCTGCTCACCGCGCTCGTGCTGGGGCGCACCTTCATCGGCCGCTCGATGTACGCGATCGGCGGCAACGAGGAGGCGGCCCGGCTCTCCGGGCTCCGCGTCAAGCGGCAGAAGATCGCCATCTACGCACTGTCCGGCCTCTTCGCCGCCGTCGCGGGCATCGTCCTGGCCTCGCGCCTGGTCTCCGCGCAGCCGCAGGCCGCCCAGGGGTACGAGCTCGACGCCATCGCCGCGGTCGTCATCGGCGGCGCCAGCCTCGCCGGCGGCGTCGGCAAGGCGTCCGGCACGCTGATCGGCGCGCTCATCCTCGCCGTCCTCCGCAACGGCCTCAACCTCCTCTCGGTGTCGGCCTTCTGGCAGCAGGTCGTCATCGGCGTCGTCATCGCGCTCGCCGTCCTGCTCGACACGCTGCGCCGCAAGGCCGGTACGGGGGCGGCCTCCTCGGCCGGCGCAGCGGGCGCACCGGGCTCCGGCCGCCGGGGCGCGCTCAAGCTGGCCGGTGCGGCGCTCTGCGTCGCCGTCGTGGTCGGCGCGGTCTCCTTCCTCAACTCCGGTTCGTCCGGCGGCGCCACGAAGGTGGGCATGTCCCTCTCCACGCTCAACAACCCCTTCTTCGTGCAGATGAAGGAGGGCGCGCAGGCGGAGGCCGAGAAGGCGGGCGTCGACCTCACGGTCACCGACGCGCAGAACGACGCCTCCCAGCAGGCCAACCAGCTCCAGAACTTCACCAGTTCGGGAGTCTCCTCGATCATCGTCAACCCGGTGGACTCCGACGCCGTCGGGCCGGGCGTCCGCAGCGCCAACAAGGCGGACATCCCGGTGGTCGCCGCGGACCGGGGCGTCAACAAGGCGGAGACCGCGACGCTCGTCGCCTCGGACAACGTGGCGGGCGGCAAGCTCGCCGCCGACGCGCTGGCCGAGAAGCTGGGCGGCAAGGGCGGCATCGTGATCCTCCAGGGCACGGCCGGCACCTCCGCCAGCCGTGAGCGCGGGGCCGGTTTCGCGGAGGGCCTCAAGGCGTACCCCGGCATCAAGGTGGTCGCCAGGCAGCCCGCCGACTTCGACCGCACCAAGGGCCTGGACGTCATGACGAACCTGATCCAGTCCCACCCCGGCATCACCGGCGTCTTCGCGGAGAACGACGAGATGGCGCTCGGCGCGGCCAAGGCGCTCGGCGGCAAGGCCGGGACGTCCGTCTCGGTCGTGGGCTTCGACGGGACCCCGGACGGCCTGAAGGCGGTCGAGGCCGGCACGCTGTACGCCTCGGTGGCCCAGCAGCCCGCCGAACTGGGCCGGATCGCGGTGCTGAACGCCGTCAAGGCCGCGAAGGACGAGAAGGTCGCCGACACGGTGAAGGTGCCGGTCAAGGTGGTCACCCGTGAGAACGTCGCAGACTTCTCCTGACCTCTTCCGGGTCCCGACCGACGAAAGCAGGAAGCACGCCATGCCTGACAACGCCTCCGACGACCGGTACGACCTGCTGGTCGTCGGGTCGGCCAACGCCGACCTGGTGATCGGCGTCGAGCGCCGGCCCGCGCCCGGCGAGACGGTGCTCGGCTCCGACCTGGCCGTCCACCCCGGCGGCAAGGGCGCCAACCAGTCCCTGGCGGCCGCCCGCCTGGGCGCGCGGACGGCTCTGCTCGCCCGCGTCGGCGACGACGACCACGGGCGCCTGCTGCTGGAGACCCAGCGGGCGGCGGGCGTCGACACCGGCGGGGTCCTGGTGGGCGGCGCGCCCACCGGCGTCGCGCTGATCACCGTGGACCCCTCGGGGGACAACAGCATCGTCGTCTCGCCGGGCGCCAACGGGCGCCTGACCCCCGAGGACGTCCGGGCGGCGGCCCCGCTCCTGGCGGCCGCGCGGGTCGTCTCCGTACAGTTGGAGATCCCGCTGGAGACGGTGGCCGAGACGGTACGCGGCCGGGGGCCGCACGCCCGCCTCGTCCTCAACCCGTCGCCGCCCGCCCCGCTCCCCGACGAGGTGCTCGCCGCCTGCGACCCGCTGGTGGTCAACGAGCACGAGGCGCGCTTCATCCTCGGCGAGGGGGCGGGGGCGGCGCCGGCCGACTGGGCGCGCGCCCTGCTCGCCCGCGGGCCGCGCTCGGTCGTGGTCACGCTCGGCGCGGAAGGGGCCCTGGTCGCCGACGGCCGCACGGGCTCGCTGGACCACCTGGTCAGCCCGAAGGTCGACGCCGTCGACACGACGGGGGCCGGTGACGCGTTCACGGCGGCCCTGGCCTGGCGGCTGGGGCGCGGCGACGACCTGCGGGAGGCGGCCGCCTTCGCGGTCCGGGTGGGGGCCGCGGCGGTCACGGCGAAGGGCGCCCAGGAGTCGTTCCCGACCCTGGCGGAGGTGGACGCGCTGTGAAGAAGTCGGGCATCCTCAACCGCCACCTGGCCGGCGCCCTGGCCGAACTCGGCCACGGCGACCGGGTCCTGGTCTGCGACGCGGGGATGCCGATCCCGCCCGGACCGCGCGTGGTCGACCTGGCCTTCCGTGCGGGCACCCCGTCCTTCGCCGTCGTGCTGGACGGCCTGCTCGACGAACTCGTCGTGGAGGGCGCGACGGCCGCGCGCGAGGTGGGCGACGCCAACCCCGAGGCCGCGCGCCTGCTGGCCGGGCGCTTCCCCGACCTGGAGCTGGTGCCGCACGACGACCTGAAGGCGCTCACGGCCTCGGCGCGCCTGGTCGTGCGGACGGGGGAGGCCCGGCCGTACGCCAACGTGCTGCTGAGGTGCGGGGTCTTCTTCTGAACGGCTGAACGGCTGAACGGCTGAACGGCTGAACGGCCGAGCGGCTGAGCGGCCCACGGGCGGGGGAGGGGGCGGAGGGCGGTGCGTGCGGGCCGCCGTCCGCCCCCTCAGCACGCGTCGACCAGCTCCGCGAGCGCGGCGGCCAACCGGTCGAGCCCCGGCCCCGCCGGGCCGCCCGGCTCGCTCATGTACGTGTCGCGGCGGATCTCGACCATCAGGGCGGTGACCCGGCGGTCCGTGCCGTAGTGCTTGAGCGGGACGTACGCGCCCGCGAAGGGGGTGTCGCGGCCGACCGCCCCGCACCCGCCGAACGCCGCCTCGGCCGCCGCGACCAGTTCCGGCGGGGTGTGCGACGGGTCGGTGCCCAGGCAGACGGGCGGGCGGGGGCCGGAGCCGTGGAGTTCGTACGGCAGCGGCGCGGCCGGGTAGGAGTGGACGTCGATGACCACCGCGCGGCCCGCGGCGGCGAGACGGGCGTCGACCGCCTCCGTCATCGCCCGCGCGTACGGATGGAAGTACCGCTCCAGCAGGGGCCGTTCCTCCGCGTCCGGGTGGCGCAGGCGGTCGCGGTGCGTCGTGTGCGTGTAGACCGCGCCCATGCCGACGGCCCGCATCTCCTCGCGCTCGTCCGGGAAGCGTTCGGGGTCGACGACCAGGCGGGAGAGGGCGTTGACGTGGCGCCAGGGGCGGACGGCGCACGCGGCGGCCGCCCGCTCGGCCAGCTCCGCGGTGTGGGCGTCGGTGATGTGGTCGAGTTCCCGCTCCAGAGCACGGTCGTCCAGCAGGATTCCGGCGCGCACGGAGGCGGGGACCCTCCGCGACCCGTGCGGCACGTGGAGCAGCACGGGGGAGCGGGGGCTTCCGGGCAGGAGGTGGAACGACGGCTGGGATTCCGTGCTCATGGAGCGGTCCTTCGGGGTGGTCGCCGGGGTGTGCGCGCCCCCGATCCTGCCACCCCGCGGGTCAGTTGCCGGAGCCGATCACCGGGTAGTGGTCGGACAGGTTGGTGTACGTGGACTTCGTGCCCCAACTGGAGACGGTCCAGGGGGCGGTCGCCTCCTTGACCACCTCGTTCCTCCAGCCGGCCGGCTTGGCGTGGCCCGCACGGTGCAGGACGTGGTCGAGGTCCTCGCGCGGGTCGTCGGGGTAGCGCTCGGAGGCGATGGAGTTGTCGCGGGTGTCGAAGGAGTACGGGTGCCCGGTCCGGGAGTCCGGGGTGCTCAGGCCGGCGTCCGAGAGGAAGGAGGCGTACTCCGCGGAGTGCCGGTCGACGTTGAAGTCCCCCGCCACGACGACCTGTTCGGAGGCGGGGATCCTCTTGGCGTCGAGGAAGGCGTCCAGCTCCCGGAACTGCCGGCTGCGCGTCTGCGCGGCCTCGCCCGCCGAGCATTCGGGGTCGGTCGACTGGGCGTGGGTGCCCACCACGTGCACCCGCGCTCCGGCGACGTCCAACACGGTGTACGCGAAGCCCTTGTTGGACCACCAGTCGGACCCGCAGGCGTCCTTGTAGACGTACTGCTCCTTGCGGACGATCGGCCACTTGCTCAGGATGGTGACGCCGCCGTCCTCCGGCGTGGTCGCCGCGTACGAGCCGCCCGTCGCGTCCCAGCCGCTCTTGCCGCGGCCGACCACCGGCGTCTGGTACGGGTAGGCGGCGGCGGAGTTGCGCAGCAGGAGGTCCGACGCCCCGTTGTCGTAGGCCTCCTGGACCACGACGACGTCGTTGCCCCGGAAGAACGGAGCCTTCGGGATCGCGGTCGCGCGGTGCTCCTGGCCCCAGTTGGGGTAGAGGTTCGTGCTGAAGAGGAACGTGTTGTAGGACAGCACCCGCAGCGAGGGCGTCCCGGCGGCCGCGGCCTGGGGCGCGCTGACGGCCAGGGCTCCCGCGGCGAGTGCGGCGGAGAGGGCCACGCCGGTCAGGCGGCTGAGCGGGGTGTTCGGCACGAGGTCTCCTGCGGTCGGGTCGGGGCGTACCGGGCCCACCCATCAAAGCAGCGGCAGTTACTCACGGGTAGACGCCGGATGCCGTGCGCCTGTCGGGTCGGGTGCCATCCGGTGGCCGGTCCCGCGGGTCGCCGCGGCGGACCCCGGTGCGGGCCGTCGCACGGGGCGGCCGCCGGGCACGGTGCGGCCGCCCGGCGCGCCCCTTCACGCGCCGGTTCGGCGCGCTCAGCGCAGGACGCCGTAGACGACGAGGTTGTCGACGGTGTGGCCCTGGGCGTCGAACTCCCCGTCGCAGGTGATGAGGCGCAGCGTGCTGCCGCTCGTCGGGCCGTACACCCGCGCGGTGGGGAACGCCTTCTTGCTGACCGCCTCCTTCGCCGTGACCGTGAACCGCAGGGTCCGGCCCGCTCCGTCGCGGACCAGCACGTCGGCCCCCCGGCGGATGTCCTTGAGGTCGTGGAAGACGGCCCGGCCGAAGCGCGTGTCGTTGTGCCCGATCAGCACCGTCGGACCCGGTTCGCCGGGCCGGGAGGCTCCGGTGTACCAACCCGCGGTCATGCCCTTCTCCGCGGGCGGGACCTCCACCGTGCCGTCCGCGTTGAGCCCCAGCTCCATCAGGGTGCTCCGCACGCCGATCGACGGGATGGACACCTCGGTGGGGCCGGCGCGCCGACCGGAGACCGGTTGCCCCGACCGGTCGGCGGGGGGCGCCGCGGCGGTGCCGCGACCGGTCGAGGGGGCGGCGGACGGGGCGGCGAGGGGGGCGGCGGACGAGCATCCGGCCAGGGCGGCGCAGGCCGCGACGGCGGTGAGCAGTGCGGCGGTCCGCCGGAAGCGGTGGGGCGTACGGGACGGCAAGGGGACTCCGGTGGGCGGGGCGGGGGGGGGGGGGGGGGGGGGGGGGGGGGGGGGGGAGGGCGGGGGGGGGGGGGGGAGGGGGGGGGGGGGGGGGGGAGGGGGGGTTGC